>JAJFMS010000602.1:0-3364 GCA_020696885.1 Armatimonadota bacterium
CGACGGTCAAGGCAGCGATCGAGAAGAAGTCAGAGCAGCTCCGCGGCGCCGTGGTGCGCGTCTCCTACGCGCTCTCCCAGGGCCAACCGAACCTGCCCGAGCGCGAGCTGCGGCAGGCCCTGGAAGGCGCGCACTACATCGCCGCCATCCGCCGCGAGACCCCCCGCCAGGAAGTCCGCGCCCGCCACGGCGGCCTCACCACCCAGCTCACGCCCCTGGAGGCGCTGGAAGAATACCTGAAGACCCAACCCCAGCTCGCCGCCCAGAAGGAAGCGCTACTGGAGTACGCCAAGCCCCTGATCGCCGCCGCCCAACCGGAGGAGTAGGTGTTCGGATGAGCGTAACTCGTTCCCAAAAGGACCGTCATGGCGAGGGGCGTCTTTCGCCCCGTGGCCATCCCGACCGACTACGGATCCTGCCGTCTGTCGAAGTGCCAGGCCGGTCGCCGCTCAACCTTCGGGATTGCCACAGCGCCACGAAAGCACGGCGGATAACGAAAGGGCCGGTTGGCGCTTCGCAATGACGTGGGGGCTTGGGGACGATAGCTCTCCCCAAAAGAACCGTCTTGGCGAGGGAGCGTCTTATGCTCAATCCAGCCAAGCACTTCCCACCTTCGATCCACGGCCCCTCTCCACCAAAGGTGGGGAGGGGTGCCCGAAGGGCGGGGTGGGGTCCCTCCCAACACCAAACACCCAACACCGAACACCGCCCGTACGGGCATCCTCACCACTTCGCGTCGAAGAACGGGATGCCCGCGGACCCGATGATCGGCGACTGGCCGTCCCACTTCTCGATCGCCTTGCGGCGCAGCTCCAGGCGCCGGAGCTGGAGCGCCGTATTCCCCTGTTGGGCCAGCAGCCGGTTCTGCTCGGCTTCCTTCTGCGCGTTCATCAACACCGTCTGCGCATCGATCGCCGCCTGCTGCTTCTCCACCTTCGCCTTCTCCAGGTCGGAGCGGATCGCTTGCTGCTCCTGGATCTTCGCCGTGATCTCTTCCGGCGGGTAGACCTCGCGGATCAGCACGTCCTCCACGGCGAAGCCCCACTTGGCGAGCCTTGGCGCGAGCACTACCTTCACTTCCGGGCCGAACTGCGCCCGCTGGCGGCTGATCAGGTCGAAGATCGACTTCCTGCCGCTCACCTCGTTGATCGCCGCCTGCGTGGCCCACCGGATGTGGGTGTGCTCGATGTCCTTCAGCTCCATCGTCCCGAAGTTGTTGAACACCTGCATCACATTCTCGGCGTCGGCGGGGATGCGGAACGCCACGGTCACATCCACCGGCAGGATCGCCCCCTCCACGGTGGAGGCACGAACGCTGTCGTCACCCCACCGGCTCCCCTCGTGGGATGCACGCACGTAGGTGGCGTTGTTGATGGAGGTGGGGTAGATCACCAGCTTCTCGGTGAACGGGTTCACCCACACCACTTCCGGCTTCAGGATCCGCTGGCTCACGCCGCTGGTAGCGTTGAACTTCACCCCCACCGAAGCCACCGGGATCTTTGTGGCGCATCCAGAGGTCGCGAGCACCAGTCCCAGCGCCGCGAGACCCAGGGCGAACGGGCGATTAGAGGCTCTCATTACTTCTGCCCTCCCTGCAGCGACGAGATCATCTCCGGCGAGACCACCACCGTCTGGCCCGGCTTGGTCTGGATCGGCGGTAGGTGCCCGCTCCACTTCTCCAGCGCGGCCATGTCCGCTTCCAGCCGGAGCAGCTCCAGGGAGCGGTCCTTGGTCTGTGCGGAGGCCAGGTGCTGCGCCTTCGCCTGGGCCGTGGCCTTGATGACCGCTGTATCCCGCTGCACACCCGCGATCTGGCGTCGGATCTCGGAGATCTTCAGTTCGGTGAGCGAGTTCACCCGGCTGGTGATCCGCTGCATGATCTCCGGGCTCGGATAGGCGCCCGCAAACTCCGCGGAGTCGACGGTGATCCCCTTCCGCTCCAGAAGCTTCTTCAGCTCCACCAGCATCTTTTTGGAGGCCTCGCCGCGCTTCGGACCCATCAGCTCGAAGGTGTCGTAGTCCGGTCCCACGGAGTTGACCGCCTCGCGCACGGCCGCCCGGATGTGCTGTGCCTGGATGTCCTCAATCGGGATCGCCCGGAAGCTGCTGAACACCAGGTGCACGTTCTCCGGCTTCACCGAGTACCAGACCACCACGTCGAACGGCGTGTTGGCATTGTCGTTGGTGGTCACCTGGATCGCGTCCGACGACTTCACTTCGCCCTGCGACGGGTCGTTGGTGTAGATCGCCGCCTTCACCATGGTGGGGTAGACGTAGAGCTGGGACATCCATGGCACGAACACCCGCCGCGGCGGGATCACCTGCTTCCGGAGACCACCGCTCGCGTCGTAGATCACGCCCACGTGACCGGCCGGAATCCACTGGCAGCGGCTGAAGTACACCCCGATCCCAGCCAGGCCGATCACCGTTACCACGGCAGCTCGCATGAGCATCGCCTTCATCTTCATACTACTTCTCCCGCTGCGCGCGCCTGGCCGGCTGCTCTTGCTCTTCAGACAACCAGCCGGCCACTTCGCGTCGCGCTTCGTCCAATACCTTCTGCTCCTCGGCGGTCGGCTTTGCGGCCGGGCCGGTTGCTGCCTGCCCTGCGGCGCCTTCGTCCAACACCTGGCGAAGGCGCTCCGGCAGTAGCTCCCTGCCCGTCGCCTGCCGGTATACGTTCGCCAGCTCTTGCACCCGAGGGTCCACCGGATAGCGCTCCATAATCGCGCGGAGGGCTGGGTTCAGCGCCCCGGCCAGGCCACCCGCCTCGCCGGTCAGCGGCTTCCCGATCCCCGCCTTCTCCATCCACTCCTTCACCTCCACGGTGGCATCCTCACGGGCGGACTGCACCACACGCGCATTGAGTGACTTGAGCCGCTCGGCTTCCTTCTCGATCCGCACGCGCCGGGCCACGGCGCCCCACAGCGGCCGCGTCAGCCACAGCAGCACCGCAGCCACCAGCCCGATGGCGAGCACCACGGTGATCAGGATCTCGAGAATGATCATCGGATATCCTCATGCCGGGTTCCGTGTTACTCAACGGGGAACCCGAGCGCCGGTTACGAACCCGCAAGAAGGAGCCTATCCTGCTTGCTTCGACAACGACCGCAGATGTCCTCTGGGGAGCGCTGCGCGCGGTGTTGGGTGTTGGGTGTTGGGGATTCGCTCGCTCACAAAAGAATCGTCATGGCGAGGGCGCATCTTGCCCCGTGGCCATCCCGGCCGAATACGGATCCTGCCAAGCGCCAACGCAGCGCAGCCCTCGAATCCTGAACACCTGAACACCTGAACACCTGAACACCTGAACACCTGAACACCTGAACACCTGAACACCTGAACACCTGAACACCTGAACACCTGA
>JAJFMS010000602.1:3374-7302 GCA_020696885.1 Armatimonadota bacterium
GAACACCTGAACACCTGAACACCCCCGGCTCCGCCGGCGCGTATACTGCAACCATGAACCAGATCGACTCGGTCCTTTTCATCGGCTTCGGGGCACCGAAGGATACGCGGCACGTGATGGACTTCCTGCGGCTGGTGGTCCGCGGCCGGAACATCCCGGACGACCGCCTGGAGGAAGTAGCCCACCACTACGAGCTGATCGGCGGCTCCCCGTACAACGAGCTCACCTTCAAGCAGGTGGTGGCCCTCAAGCGGAAGCTCCGCGACGAGTACCACCTCCCGGTGCCGGTGTATGCCGGCATGCGCAACTGGCACCCGTTCATGGAGCGGGTGATCTCCTGCATGAACCACGCGGGCCGGAAGCGCGCGGTGGGCATCATCCTCGCGGCGCACCGCAGCAACACCAGCCTGGAGCGCTACCGGCTGGACGTCTCCCGCGCCATCGAAGACAACGCCGGCCAGGGACCGGAGGTGGCGTACCTCGCCCCCTGGTTCGACGACCCCTTGTTCCTAGAAGCCAACACCCAGCGGATCGAAGAGGCCAGCGGCTACCGGCGAGGCGAATGGCCCGCGCACGTGCCGGTCATCTTCACCGCGCACTCGATTCCGAACCGGATGGCGGACGGCTCCCCCTATGTAGAAGATCTGCTGGCGTCATGTCGCGGCGTAGCGGAAATACTGAAGTTGAGGGAGTGGTCGCTCGCGTTCCAGAGCCGCAGCGGCGACGGGCGCGTGCCCTGGCTGGAGCCGGACATCAGCGACGTGCTGCGTGAGCTGGCCGCGCGCGACGTGAAGGAAGTGGTAGTCCAACCGATCGGCTTCCTCCACGACCACGTGGAAGTGCTCTTCGACCTGGACGTCGAAGCCCAGGAAACCGCCGGCGAACTGGGGATGAAGCTCCACCGAGCCGGAACGGGGGGGGACCACCCGGCCTTTATCGAGATGCTGGCCCGGAAGGTTATGGCCGTGGCCCGGGGAGACCAATCGGTAGTCGACGTGGTCGCAACCCCGAGCCCCGGGCCGGCCGGCGCTGGGAGCCACTGATCCGAACATTGGTTGCTCGAGCCCCAGGAATGCTGGAGAAGGGGTTGACCGCACTTCACTAGCGCCCGGTTGTCGGCTCAAAGATCATCCATCTCTACACGGCAGCGCGGAGGGCCACTCCAATCACCCCGCCGAGGTGCGGTGGAAGCCCGGGAAGTCCCTCATAGTTATCGAATAAACAAGCGCGTGCGCTCGCTTGACTGGGCCTCCCGTCCAGAGGACGACTGGCCGCAGGCCACCCAGCGAGGGATTTCAACCCCTCGCGCCGGGCTCGCACACCGTACGCGTTGATTCTCTCAGAACCCATCGGGGGCCTGGCGGGTCTCCAATACTCCAGTTCTCCATCACTCCTTCACTCCCGTCCCCATCAAGTTAGGTATGCCAGCCATCCGTATCGCCATCGTAGGAGGAGGGGTCACCGGCCTGGCCGCCGCGCACCGGCTGCTGGAGCTCGCCCGGGAGCGCGGCCTGGAGCTGGACCTCCGGCTCTTCGAAGCGGGCGATCGCCTCGGCGGCGTGATCGGCACCGTCCGCCGGGACGGCTTCGTTCTGGAGCTCGGCCCGGACTCCATGATCACAGACAAACCGTGGGGCCTGGGGCTGGCCAAACGACTGGGGCTGGACGATCAGCTCATCGGCACCCAGGAGCAGCACAGGCGGAGCTTCGTGGTCCGGAACGGAAAGCTGCTCCCGGTCCCCGAGGGCTTCCAGCTCCTCGCCCCTTCGAAGTTCGGGCCGCTCGTCACCACACCGATCTTCTCGCCCCTGGGCAAGCTGCGGATGGCGCTGGACCTGCTCATCCCGCCCCGGAAAGGCGACGGCGACGAAAGCCTCGGCAGCTTCGTCACCCGCCGCTTGGGCCACGAGGCGCTGGACCGCATCGCCCAGCCGATGATCGCCGGCATCTACGGCGCCGACCCGATGCAGCTCAGCCTCAAAGCCACCCTCCCCCGCTTCCTCGACATGGAACGAGACCACGGCAGCGTCATCCGCGGCATGTGGGCCCGAATGCGCAGTTCCGCCACCAACACCCAACCTCCGAACACCGAACACCAAACACCGAACACCGAACACCGAACGCCGAAATCGGGTGTCAGCGGCGCCCGCTACGGCCTCTTCGTCTCCTTCCGCGACGGAATGCAGACCCTCACGGACGCCCTCATCGCGCGGATTCCGGCGGAGACGGTTCGACTGGATACCCGTGTCGATCACCTGGAGCGACAGGGTAACTGCTGGTCCCTCATCGACGAGCGCGGCGGGATCACCGAGGCGGATGCGGTGATCCTGGCGCTGCCGGCCTACCACAGCGCTCGCCTGGTCCGTCACTTGAACGCGGAGCTGGCGGAGCTACTCGCCGGCATCCGGTATGCCTCCGCCGCCACCATGACCCTCTGTTACCGCAAGGAGGACGTGCCGCACCCGCTGGATGGATTCGGCTTCGTGGTGCCCGCCACCGAGAAGCTGGAGCTGCTCGGGTGCACCTTCACGCACGTGAAGTACGCGCACCGCGCGCCGGAGGGGGTGGCGCTGCTGCGAGTCTTCCTCGGCGACGCCGCGCTGGACGGACGAGACGCGGCCACCCTGGAGCGCGTCGTCCGCGCGGACCTTGCGAAGCTGGTAGGGGTAACCGCCGCGCCCCTGTTCACCCAGCTCTGGCAAGGGTCCCGCTGCATGCCCCATTACTACGTAGGGCACCTCGACCGGATGGCGGACATCGAGCAGCGAGCCGCCGAGCTCCCGCACCTGGCCCTGGCCGGGAACGCCTACTACGGCGTGGGCATCCCGGACAGCATCCACAGCGGCGAACAGGCCGCCGAAAAGGTGCTCGCAAATCTCGCCGGGTAAGTCACAAGATTCCGGACGCAGACCAGCACAGCCAAGCTCTCACCCTACCTGAACACCTGAACACCTGAACACCTGAACACCTGAACACCTGAACACCTGAACACCTGAACACCTGAACACCCGTTAAGCCGCCCTTAAGCTTGCTCTGGTATCGTCTTCACGGTGCGGAAGCCGATTTTTCCCCGGCCCGCACCGGACACCTACCCCCGTATGACTGAAGAGCCAAAAGTCCTCGTGATCGAGGACGAGCGGGCCATCGCCGACGCGGTGGCTCTGAACCTTCGGGAAGAAGGGTACTTCGTGCAGACGGCCGTCCGCGGCGACGAAGGACTCCGCCTGGCCACGAGCGAGCCACACGACCTGATCATCCTGGACCTGATGCTCCCCGGCATGGATGGCCGGGACATCTGCCGGGCCGTGCGCAAGCGCTCCCAGACCCCGATCCTGATGCTCACCGCGCGCGCCCGGGAGATGGACAAAGTCCTGGGCCTGGAGCTAGGCGCGGACGACTACCTCACCAAGCCGTTCGGCATGCTGGAGCTCATCGCGCGGGTAAAGGCGCTACTGCGCCGCAGCCGCAGCCAGAAAGCCACCGAGAACCCGGACAGCGAAGAAGAGTACGTCGCCGGCAGCGTCACGGTGAACGTGAGTCGCCACACGGTCCAGGTGGACGGCCGGCAGGTGGAGCTCCGCCCGAAGGAGTTCGAGCTGCTGCGGGCCCTGATCAGCAACCGCGGCCGCGTAATGACCCGCGACCGCCTCCTGGAGCTGGTCTGGGGCGAAGACGAGTTCCTGGATCGCGGGACCCTCGACGTCCACATCCGGTGGCTCCGCCAGAAGCTGGAGCGAGACCCCAGCAGCCCCGTGCGGATCCTCACCGTCCGCGGAGTCGGCTACAAGTTCTCCGAAGAAGGCGAGTAACGCCGGCGCGGTACCGGCGGTGAGGCGCCCGCCACCGCCAGGCGGTCATGTTGAGCCCGCACCAGTACCCGTGCGTGTCGCCTGCGAAACATCTCCTACCGGGCTCGGAACGCCGCTCC
>JAJFMS010000603.1 GCA_020696885.1 Armatimonadota bacterium
GCAGCCGCGGGTATGGCCGGGGGTCTTCCTGGCCGTCAGCACCGTGTCCCCCACCTTCACGGTGTCCTTGTCGTGCAGGACCTGGTCCACGGGGCAGGGCTCCCAGCTCCCCTTATATTGGAAGTCTCCCTTCCCACCGGTGCGGATGATCTCCTCGTCCCCTTCCATCACCAGCACCTTCGCCTTGCTGAGGCGCCGGACGAGGGCGCTACCGGCCACGTGATCGTCGTGCGCGTGGCTGGTCAGCAGGTACTTGATGTCCGTAAAACGGAAGCCGAGCATCTCAACCGAGGCGCGGATCAGCGGCACCGTCTCCTCGAAGCTGCTGTTGATGAGCGCGTGCCCGGAGGGCGAGGTGATCAGGTACGAGGCCTGGTCTCGCGACCCCACGTAATACAGGTTCCCAGCGATCCGGTGCGGTGGGAAGGGCACTTCCTTGGCTTGCGGAGCTGCCGGTTTCACGGCCAGGAGCACGATAGCGGCGAGCAGCAGGGCGGGCAGGCGGCGGCGTGAGATCATCGTGTTCGGTCCTTCAAAGCTCGCGGACGTAGGCGAGCAGGTCTCGGAGCTCGTCCGGCGTAAGCTCGTGCGCCTTGCCGTGCAGCTTTAGCGCGTTGTGCTTCTGGAAGATCTCTTCCAACGTCTTCGCGCGCCCGTCATGCAGGTACGGCGCGCCATCGTACACCCCCAGGAGGTGCGGGACATCCACGGGCAAATCCTCCCGCGTGCTGCCGATCCAGGCGGACTTGCCGGCGCCTCCATAGCGGGGGCCGGTGTGGCAGGAGCTGCACGCGGCCTTGCCGGTGAACAGCTCCCGGCCGCGAGCCGCCTCGGCCGTGAAGGTTCCGTTTGGCTGCCGATAGGGGTTGGGCGGAAGCCGGAGCGCGTTGAGGGCCAGGGTGAGCGAGCGCTTCTCTTCCACGCTCGGCTTCGGTCCGCCCAGGAGGCCGGTGACCTCGTCGTCGATGAAGCCGTCCAGGTGCTTCTCGAACCCGGACCAGCGGAACGGCGCCGTCTCCGCCACCTGGGCGCGCAGGTCCCGGGTGTTGCGGCGGGAGTAGCTGTCCCGCACGTGGACGAAGTTCCAGGTCAGCCCGTCCGCGGCGCCGTCCGGGTGGCAGGAGCTGCATGAGAACCGGTGCGACTGGGTCATCCCCGCACTGTTGAAGAGGTACTGGCCCTGGATAGACGGATCGACCTTCGAGGCGGCGCCGAGGTCGATCGTCTCCACCACGGCAGCGCTGTTGGTGTCGATGACGGAGAGGCTGTTGCCGAGGTAGTTCGCCACCCAGAGCTGCTCGCCGTCTGGCGTCAGCGCGAGGCCGCGAGGATTGGCGCCTACTGGCGTCTCGGCCTGGAAGAACGGCCAGACGGTGTTGCGGGAGCGGTCGTGCAGCGTGATCCGGCTGACCACGTCCCGCCCTCCGACCGCGATCCAGGCGTAGCCGCCGCCCCGGCTGACCTCGATGTCGTACTGGTCCGGCGACCCGACCACCTCCACCGAGCCGCGCAGCCGGGCGAAGTCCATCCACTGGTCTTCCGCGGGCAGACTGTCCTCGCCTTCCAGCCGCACGCCCTGCACGAGGTTGTGCCACACCTCTTTGGGGTCGCTGGTGGCCTTGGCGTTGAACGCCGGCATCAGGGTGGTGAAAGCTTCGAACGCGTCGGCCCCTTTGGTGATGGCGAGGCCGCGCACGTTGACGCCCTTCAGCCGGACCTGCGTCTCCTCTTTCAGGGACTCCAGGCTGACGACGCTGAGGGTCCCGCCGGCCAGGTTGGCTACGGTTAAGGTGGCGCCGTCCGGGGTCACCTGCAGGGCGCGCGGGCGACGGCCCACGGGGATGCGCGCCGCTACCTGTGCGGTGGGCAGGTCGATCACCGCCACCTGGTCGAGCTGGCTAACTGAGACAAAAGCGCGCTTGCCATCGGGGGCGACCGCAACCCCATACGGTTGGCCGGGGACGGACACGAGTGCCCGCTGCTTGCCGGTGGCCGCATCCAGGATGGCGACGGTGCCGGAGTAGCTGTTGGCAACGAGGACCTCGCGGCCATTGGGGGTCACCGCGAGGCCGGCGGGCTGGTCGCCGCCGGTGGGGATGCGCCGGAGCACCTTCCGGCTGCCGGCGTCGATCACCGCCAGCGTGCATTCAGCGGCCTCGACCACATACGCCAGGCGGCCATCCGGCGAGAAGACCAGGTCCAGGGGCGCCCGGTTGCCCGCTGTTGCGGGTCGAGCGCGGTGCATTCCCGGTGGCGCGCCAAAGGCGAGGCCGGCCGAGCACAATAGCGCTAGGCCGATGGCACACCACCGGCTGCGCGTTCCGGCGGGAGGCCGTTCCGTCGTCGGTCGGGATTGCCACGGGACAAAAGGCGTCCCTCGCAATGACGGTTTTATTCTTCGCAAGCTGCTAACCGGTTATCTGGTGTCCTGTTCGCTTCGACAGGTTAGGCGCATCAGGCAAACAGGCCCAACACTGGATCCCCAGCGATGCTGAACGGCCGGTTCTGCAGGTCGCGGATCTCGGTGTGCGGGTTGATCCCCAGGGCATGGTACATGGTGCCCGCGATGTTGTCCGGCTTCACCGGGTTCTCGGTCGGGTACGCGCCCTCGCTGTCCGAAGCGCCGTACACGAACCCGCGCTTCATCCCGCCCCCGGCCATCACCATGCTATAGCAGTCCGGCCAGTGGTCGCGGCCAGCCTCCTTGTTGATCTTGGGGGTCCGGCCGAACTCGCCCATCCAGACTACCAGCGTCTCGTCCAGGAGGCCGCGCTGCTCCAGGTCTAGCAACAGGGTCGGCACCGTTTGATCCGTGGTGGGAAGCAGCCCGTTCTTCAGCTCCGGGAAGTTGTCCTTGTGCGTGTCCCAGATGAAGCCGCCGCCGGGCCGGCAGTAGTACACGGTGACCAGCCGCACGCCGATCTCCACCAGCCGCCGCGCGAGCAGCGTCCCCTGGCCAAACGTGGTGCGGCCGTAGTCGTCACGGACCTTGGCGGATTCCTGGGTCAGGTCGAACGCCTTCTTTACCTTCGGCGAGGAGAGCATGGAGAAGGCGCGAGCGTGGTACTCGCTGATGCCACGCGCCGCGGCGAGCCGCTCCGCAAGGCCCACCTGCCGGTCGATGTCGTCCAGCAGGGAGCGCCGGTCCTGGAGTCGCTCCTGGGTGATCCCCTCCGGGAGGCTTAGCTCGGGCAGCTTGAAGTCCGCCGCGTTCGGGTCCTGGAGGATCAGCAGTGGGTCGTGCTTCTTCCCCAGGAAGCTGGCGTGCTGCCCGGGGACCACGCTCCCGTCCCGGATGGCGGCGGGCATCGCCACGAAGCTCGGGACCTCCTTGGCGGCCGGCGCCAGGTGATCGATGACGGAGCCGTAATGCGGGAACAGGTCCGGCGTATCCCGGAGGCGCTGGTCGTCCGCGGGCGGCGCGTGACCGGTGATGCCGTAGTAGCCGGGCGGGTTGTGGTTCTTGAAGGTGTGCGTCATGGACCGCACCAGCGTCACCCGGTCCATTACCTTCGAGAACCGCGGCAGCAGCTCGCACACCTGCAGCCCGTCCAGCGAGCTGGCGATCGGCTTGAACTGGCCCCGGGAGTGCTCCGGGCCGTCCGGCTTCATGTCGAACGTCTCGAGGTGGCTCGGCCCGCCCCACTGGTACAGCAGGATGACCGACTTCGCCTTCCCCTTGCGCCCGCCCGCCGCCAGGGCCTCGGACTGTAGCAGGTCCGGCAGCGTCAACCCCAGGGCGCCCGCCCCTCCCACCGTGAGCAGTTGGCGGCGGCTAAGACGCCGGCTGCGCCAGAAATCCGTGCAGGCAATGGATCGTGGGTCAGTCATGGTGTTCAGGTGTTCAGGTGTTCAGGTGTTCAGGTGTTCAGGTGTTCAGGTGTTCAGGTGTTCAGGTGTTCAGGTGTTCAGGTGTTCAGGTGTTC
>JAJFMS010000604.1 GCA_020696885.1 Armatimonadota bacterium
AGCGCAAGCAGCGCCGGTGGTGAGCCCGGTGGTAGCAGACCTCGCCACGGTGCGCAGCATGCACGGCGACGCGGTCCTGTCGATCGAGGAGTACCCGGAGACCGGGATGTTCTGGATCAACGTGAAGCCGCGGGCCATCGCGCAGGTGGCAAAGACGCTTCGCGACGAGAAGTCTCTGGATTACAAGCTGCTGTGCGATCTCACGTGCGTGGACCGGCCGGAGACCGAGCGCCGCTTCAACATGGTCTACAACTTCTACTCGGTGACGCGCCACACGCGAGTCTTCGTGCGGGTACGGGTTGCGGACGGCGAGGCGGTCCCCACGCTTTCCGGTGTGTATCAATCCGCAAACTGGGCGGAGCGTGAGGTGTGGGACCTGTTCGGCATCCCGTTCGAGGGTCATCCGGATCTCACCCGCATCATGCTGCCGGACGAGTGGCAGGGCCACCCGCTGCGGAAAGACTATCCCACCGTGGGCAAGCGCCCGGTGCTCCTGTTCAACGACGTCAAGGACGTTCTCTAGCTAAGCATCCGCGCCGGCGGTGGGGTGAGAGGCCTGGTGCCCTCGCCAAAACCATCAGCCGCCGGCGCCGGAGAAACCGTGACATGGATACCGATACCCTGATGGGTCAGGCGCCGGCCGGCAATCCGGAAGGCGAGACCCTCGTCCTGAACATGGGACCCCAGCACCCGTCCACCCACGGGGTGCTGCGACTGGTGCTCGAGCTAGACGGCGAAACCGTGCTCAAGTGCGTGCCGCACATCGGCTACCTCCACACCGGAATGGAGAAGTCGATGGAGAACGAGCCGTACCAGCAGGCGATCACCATCACGGACCGGATGGACTACCTGTCCGGCATGAACAACAACCTGGCGTATTGCCTGGCGGTGGAGAAGCTGCTGGGGATCACCGTTCCGCCGCGCGGGAACGCGATCCGCGTGCTGGTCTCCGAACTGCAGCGGATCGCCAGTCACCTGATCTGGCTGGGCGCGCACGCCATGGACATCGGCGCGATGTCCGTCTTCCTCTATTGCTTCCGCGAGCGGGAGATGGTCCTCAACTTCTTCGAGGAGATCGCCGGCTCCCGCATGACGCCGTCTTACGTTCGCGTTGGCGGCCTCTCAATGGACCTGCCGGCCTCCGTGGAGCCGCGGATCGCCCAGTTCCTCGCGATCTTCTCGGACCGCCTGGACGAGTACTGGACGCTGCTGGACGAGAACCCGATCTGGCGCGAGCGGACCGTCGGCGTGGGAATCATGTCCGGGCCGGACTGCCTCTCCTACGGCGTCACCGGTCCTCGCCTCCGCGCCGCCGGCGTAAACTACGACATCCGTAAAGACCACCCGTACTGCGGCTACGAGCAGTATGACTTCCAGGTGCACCTGGGCGAGCACGGGGACGTGTTCGACGCCTACCGGGTGCGGATGGGCGAGATGCGGGAAGCGCTGAAGATCATCGAGCAGGTGCTGCTCACACTGCCCGACGGTCCTTACAACGCGGACGATCCGAAGATCGTGCTGCCGGCGAAGGAGCGGGTCTTCTCCGACATGGAAGCGCTGATCCACCACTTCATCCTCGTGACACGCGGGTTCCCGGTGCCGGCGGGAGAGGTGTACGCCTCCATCGAGAGCCCCAAGGGCGAGCTCGGCTACCACATCGTCTCGGACGGCTCGGAGAAGCCGCACCGGGTGCGAGTGCGGCCGCCGTCCTTCTACAACCTCTCCGCGCTCCCGTTTGTGTGCGAAGGCCGGATGGTGGCGGACGTGGTGGCGAACATCGGCAGCCTCGACATCGTGCTGGGCGAGATCGATCGTTAGATTTGGGTTGGAGTTAACCGCAGAGACGCAGAGAGCGCAGAGGGCCGCAAAGAGAAGTCAGGTTAATCGGTGTCGAACCGCGGACCGGTAACACCCCAGCCAGGCAGCCACTCTAACCGTTGCAGCTCGTCTCTCCTTTGCGGCCCTTTGTGGCCCTTTACGTGCTACGCGCCTTTGCGGTGAATCAGGTTCAGCGAATGCTTTCAGAACAGGCTAAAGATAAGATCCGCGAGCAGATGTCGCGGTATCCGGTGAGCCGGTCCGCACTGGGACACGCGCTCTACATTGCGCAGGAAGAATGCGGCGGTTGGGTGCCCCACGAGGCGATCCATGACATCGCGGAAGTGATGAGCCTGGAGCCGGCGGACGTCCAGTCGATGATGAGCTTCTACGTGATGTACAACAAGGCGCCCACCGGCAAGTACCTCATCGAGATCTGCCACAACGTGTCTTGCGCGCTGATGGGCGCCCGGCGCTTGATCGAGACGGTCGAGCACAAGTGCGGCATCCACCCGGGCGAGACCAGTGCGGACGGTCTGTTCACGCTGAAGGGCGTGGAGTGCTCCGCGGCCTGCGGCAGTGCCCCGGCCGTCCAGGTAAACGGGCACTTCTACGACAAGCTCACGCCGGAACAGCTCGAGCGGCTGATCGACCAGTGCCGCGCCGAGGGTGGCCCGAAAGAGAACCTCTACAACGCGGTCTACGCGCCGGACGTGACCGCGCGGAACGGGAAGGGATAGGGGCAATGCCCGAAGTTCGCATCCTGCGAAAGTGGGTCGACGACCCCAACCAGATCAAGATCGAGACGGCGATGCTGCACGGCTACTACGCCGCGGCGAAGCGAGCCGTCCTCGAGATGAAGCCGGACGAGATCATCGATATCGTCAAGGCGGCCGGGCTGCGTGGGCGCGGCGGCGCCGGCGCTCCCACCGGGATGAAGTGGGGCTTCATGCCGAAGGAGCCCACGGACGCCCGCCCGAGCTACCTGATCTGCAACGCGGACGAGTCCGAGCCCGGCACGTACAACAACCACGAGCTGATGCTGCAGGACCCCCACCTGCTGATCGAGGGGATGATCATCTCCGCGTATGCCCTGCGCGTGAATAAGATGTTCATCTACATCCGCGGGGAGATGGTCCTCACGGCGAAGGTGCTCTCGGACGCCATCGCCGAGGCCTACAAGAAGGGCTTCCTGGGCGAGAACATCTTCGGGAGCAAGTTCACCACGGACCTGATCCTCCATCGCGGCGCCGGCGCCTACATCTGCGGCGAAGAGACCGCGCTGATGGATTCGCTGGAAGGTCTCCGCGGCCACCCGCGCAGCAAGCCGCCGTTCCCTGCGGTGCAGGGTCTCTACGGGATGCCCACCACGATCAACAACGTGGAGACGCTCTGCAATCTGCCCTGGCTGGTGAACGAAGGGGTGGAGTGGTTCCGCAGCATGGGCACCGAGAAGAGCACCGGCTCCAAGATCGTCTCGGTGAGCGGGCACGTGAACAAGCCGGCGAACTACGAGATCACGATGGGCACCCCCATTGAAGAGCTGATCTACGACATCGCGGGCGGCATTCCCAACGGGCGCGACCTGAAAGCGGCGATTCCCGGCGGTGCTTCGATGCCGATGCTGCCCAAGGAGATCCTGCTCAAGACGAACTTCGACTTCGAGAGCCTCCAGGCGGCAGGATCTGCGGTCGGCTCCGGCGGCTTCATGGTCTTCGACGACAGCACCGATATCGTGCAGGTGTGTGAAGTGATCGCGCAGTTCTACAAGAACGAGAGCTGCGGGAAGTGCGTGCCATGCCGCATCGGGACGGACTTCATCCACAAGATCATCGGCCGCATCACGCGGGGGCAGGGGCGCCCGGAGGACATCAAGCTCCTCCGCAGCATGTGCATCAACCTGGCCGGCGAGCGCATGATGGACAGCCGCAGCTTCTGCGCGCTCGGAGACGCCGCGGCCTGGCCAATCATCTGGGGCGGTCTCAAGCATTTCGAGCACGAGTTCCTTTACTGGATCGACAAGAAGAGCTCCCCGGTGGGGCTGCCGGTCGGGCAACCGGCGGCGCTCTAGCCGCCTAACGGATCATACGGATGGCAACCGAAA
>JAJFMS010000605.1 GCA_020696885.1 Armatimonadota bacterium
GATTCGGAGGAGTTGGAACCGCTGGTCCGGGAAGCGGACCGCGTGTTCCACCTGGCCGCGGCGGTCGGGGTGAAGTACATCTGCGAGGACCCGCTGGCCGGCATCCGCACGAACATCGTGGGGACGGAGCGCGTGCTGGAGTTGGCGCACCGGTACCGCCGCCGCACCGTGATCGCCTCCAGCAGCGAGGTGTACGGCAAGTCCAACGGCGAGCCGCTGCGCGAGGACGCGGACCGGATTCTCGGCCCTACCTCCATCAACCGGTGGTCGTACAGCGCCTCCAAAGCGATCGACGAGCACATCGCGTTCGCCTACGCGGCTTCGGGACTGCCGGTCTCCATCGTTCGCTACTTCAACTCGTACGGGCCGCGGGTGTGCGAGTCCGGCTACGGGAGCGTGGTCGCGAACTTCACGCGGCAGGCCCTCGCCGGAGAGCCGATGACGATCCACGGCGACGGGCGCCAGACCCGCGCCTTCACGTTTGTGCGCGACACCGTTCGGGGGACGATCCTGGCGGGCGAGGTTCCGGAAGCGATCGGTGAAGCGTTCAACATCGGTTCGGACTGCGAGATCACCATCCTGGAGCTGGCGCGCCTGATCCACGAAGTGTCGCAGAGCCGGTCCGAGGTGGTCCACACCCCGCACTGGAGCTACTACGGCAACAGCTACGAGGATACGGCCCGCCGCCGTCCGGACACCTCCAAGAGCGCCACCATCCTCGGTTTCCGCGCGCGCACCCCCCTCGCGGAAGGGCTGCGCGAAACGGTGGAATGGTGCCGAGAAAACTATCGCAGCGCCCGGTCCGCCGGCGTCGAGCTGCCCGCTTCCCTGGCCTCTGCCGCTTAAGGATCCGTAGATGCCTCGACTTGCGTTGAAGATCGATCCCCGGGCCGAGATCCACGACCTGCACCGGCTCGCGGACCGCTGGGAATTGCTGCTGGACCGGTCCGCCCGCCCGCTGGAGACGGCGCGGACCGTTCTCCCGGGCCTGGCGGCAGTGAACCTGCTGCTGGGCTACTTCCGGAACCGGGCCCAGCCCGCGGTTTCCGCGGACGGCACGATCCTGGTCTGGCTGGACGGTGAGATCTGGGACCGGAAGTCCGCAAAGGAGTACGCCGGGGTGGGTTCCGGCGAGGAGCTCACGGACCCGGAGATCCTGCTGCGCCTCTACCTCCGCCTCGGCGACTCGTTCTGCGAGCGGCTCAACGGCCAGTTCGTGGCTGCCGTGTACGATACGGTCCGGCGGCGGCTGGTGGTCTGCAACGATCGCTACGCCTATCGCTCCCTCTTCTGGAAGCTGGATGGCGAAGCGTTCGCGTGCGGCACGGAGATCAAGTCCGTGCTGGCCGCCTTCGACGGCAACCCGGAGATCGACCCCGGCGGCGTGCTGGAGCTGTTCGCCTACTCCCATCAGTTCGGGGCGCGCACCCTCTTCCGCGGGGTGCGGGCGCTGCCGCCGGCGGCCCGATTGGTGTTCGAGCGCGGCCAGGTGCAGATCGAGCAGTACTGGCAGTTCAGCTTTGCGGACCAGCCATCCCGAGCCAGTGAGTCGGAGCTGCGTGAGGAGCTGGCTACCCGCCTCCGGACCGCATGCGCTCGCCAGGCCGGCGGCCCGGGCCGCGTGGGCATCTCGCTGAGCGCGGGGTTGGACAGCCGCATGGTGATCGCGGCGCTCAGCGGTTCTTCAGAGCCGCTCGCGTGCGCCTACACCACGGGCTACGACGACTCCCGGGACGTGCTGGGAGGCCGGTTGCTGGCGAGCACCTACGGCGTACGCCACCTGCACCTGGTGCCCTCCACCGGCTACATCGGCGCCGTGGGGCCGGAGGTCGTCTGGCGGATGGAAGGGCTCTTCCCGTACGTCGAAGCCACCTCCCTCCAGTTTCACAACCGGCTCCGTCCGGAGCTCGACATCGTGCTCACCGGGCATGCCGGCGGGCCGCTCTCCGGGCAGGTGCTCACCCCGCAGCCGCTGGTGGACCCTGCTCGCTTCGATCTGGCGGGCTACCTCTTCCGCCGGAAGCTGCAGTTGCCGGTGGAAGCGCTGCAGAGCCTCTTCAGCCAGAAGGTGTGGGCGGACCACTGGGCCACCTCCCGGTCGCGGTTCTACGGTGCCGTCGAGTCCCTCGGCGAGCAGCGCCGGCACATCGGCGACGCGAACATCGTGATGAACATGCGCTGGAAGCAGCCGCGTCTCACGAACCACTCGCCGCAGGTGGACCGGCCCGATTTCGAGGTGCGCGCGCCGCTGCTGGACTACGACCTCGTGGATTTCTTCGCCCGGGTTCCGTACAAGTACCGCTTCGCCCAGCGGCTCTACAAGGGCACGCTGGCCGAGCACTTCCCGGAAGCCGCCCGCCTGCCATGGAGCAAGACCGGTCGCCCGGTGCCCGGTCACCCGGCGGCGATCCTGGCGCACTTCTACGGCCGCGGCGTCTCCCGGGAGCTGGTGAAGCGCGTCCCGGCGCTCCGGAAGCGGCAGAACGATCACGTTCGCACCTGCGACGTGGTTGCGGACGAGCTGCGCTCCGATCCGGTAATGCGCACGGGCGTGCTGGAGCCGTTCGTGCGCGGCGACAGCTTCCCCGACGACATCCTGGACCGCGACACCGCGATGCGGCTGATCGACGAGCACTGGGCCGGCAGCCACAACCACGTAGGCCCGCTCGCATCGCTGGCGACCGTGGCGCTGATCTACCGGCATTTCGTGGAGTACGGCCTCCAGGCGCCCGCAGCGCCCCGGGGCTACCCGGAGCCGATGCCGGTGATGGAAGCGGCGTGAAGTCGGTGTTCAGGTGTTCAGGTGTTCAGGTGTTCAGGTGTTCAGGTGTTCAGGTGTTCAGGTGTTCAGGTGTTCAGGAAGGCGGACCTGCCCCGAATAGAGGTCATCCCGAGACGGTACGAGCCGCAGCACGGCGTACGTGTACTCGGCGAGGGATCTCCTAACGAGCTCGGAACGCCTCCCTGGCTGATGCTCCGTTCCCCATTCGACATTCGTATTTCGTAGCTCGCACTTCTTGAGGACTCTCCGTGAATCCCGCAGAACTCAAATCGTCTGTGGCCGGCTGGGTCGGCAACCTCCGCGGCGGCTGGCTGCCGGACTGCCTCGCGGGGCGCTTCCGGCGGGAGCCGGTGCCGGAGGGGATGACCCGGCACGTGATGTTTATGTTCGCGGACCACTGGGAGCCTTCGTGGCGAGGGGCCAGCGACGAAGTGGCGGACCAGCGGGTGCGGGATTGGGAGACGCTCTACCCGCGAGCCGCGGGCGCCCATGAGGACGCGGACGGTCGGCAGCCGGCGCACACCTTCTTCTACCCGTACGACGAATACCGCCGTCAGGACCTGGACGCGCTGGCGCAGCTCTCCTCCGGCGGCTTCGGCGAGGTGGAGATGCACCTCCACCACCGCGACGACACCTCGGCCACGCTCACCCACAAGCTGCACGACGCCGTGGGCCTCTACCGCAGTCACGGCTGCCTGGGTAGCGGTCCGGCCGGGTATCCCGGCTACGGCTTCGTGCACGGCGACTGGGCGCTGGACAACTCCCGGCAGGAGTGCGGCCGCAACTTCTGCGGCGTGGACGACGAGCTGACCGTGTTGATGAAGACCGGCTGCTTCGCGGACTTCACGTTCCCCGCGCTGGGCACCGGGGCGCAGCCGCGCTGGGCGAACCGCGTGATCCGCGCGACGGATGATCCCCAATCGCCGAAGTCGTACAACCGGGGGGTCCACGCCCGCGCCGGCGCCGAGGCGCGGGGCAGCCTGGTGCTGCTTCCCGGCCCGCTAGCACTGCACCAGGACAGCTCGAAACGCTGGCGCCTGGACGATGCGCAGATCACCGGCGTGAACGTTCCCCGCTCCGATCGGCTGGACGCCTGGATCGAGGCGCACGTCCACGTGCTCGGGCGTCCGGACTGGATC
>JAJFMS010000606.1 GCA_020696885.1 Armatimonadota bacterium
CCAGCATCACCCACGGCCCGGCGCCTTCCAGGCCCGCCAGGTTGACGGTTTTGGCCATCCGGTTCGCGTAGGTGGTGGCGTTCAGGATGTCCCGCACCCGATCCGCGAGGGCGGTGCGATTGTAGGTGGAGTAGAACGGCGAGGAGTGTCGCTTGGTGATCTGCTCCGCGTCGGCGGCCAGGTACGGCTCCACCAGCACCACGCCCTGCCCCTTCCGGAGCAGCCCGCTCACCAGCTCGCTCGGCACGCCGTCATCGGCCAGGGAGCCGCGGCTGCCGCGGGGATGGACCACCACGGTGAGGGTGCCGGGCTTGCCGTTCTTGTCCGGCGTGAGCAGCACCACCTGGGTCAGCTCCGGCGCGTCCTTCCGGGTGAGCAGCACGCGGGACTTCCGGTAGCCGAGGCCGGGGCTGGCCACCGTCTCCGCCACTTCTGCCACCAGCACGTCGGACTTCGGCGCATCGGCGTCGACCATGGTGCGCAGCGCCGTGGTCAGCACCCCGCGGGACCAGCGCCACTGCCCGTCCGTGGCCGGCCGGAGCGCCGCGACTTCACCGCTCACCAGGCCGCTGAGGTAGCGCTTCAGCTCGGTCGGGCTCACGGCCGACGCCGGGCGGGGATTGCTGGCGTCCCAGGTAGAGATGGTTTTCTCGTCCTCGGCGGTGAACGGGGCTTCCTTTACCGGCTTGGGATCCTTCTCGCCCCACAGGTGCCGTCGGAAGAACGTGTAGACGGACTCCCGCGAGGCCTGGTTGTAGTTGTGCGGGGCGTCGTGGATCACGGAGAGGAAGTTCTGCTCCGAGTCGTACAGCTTGTAGACCGCGCGGATCTCCGGCACGCCGCGCTCCTGGATCTGGCTGGTCCAGTCTCCGGTGGCGCCGACCAGAAGCTGGGGCTTCGGCGCGAACAGCGCGGCGATCTCCACGTTGTCCGTGCCTACCCTAAGGTGGGGCGCGTTCTCGCAGGTGCAGCCGCCCTGGAAGTGGTGGGAGACCATGCAGACCGGGGCCGATACCTGGATGCGGTCGTCCACGGCGGCGAGCAGGAAGGTCTGGGTGCCGCCGCCGCTCTCGCCGGTGCACGCGATCCGGGCCGGGTCGACTTCCGGCAGCGTGAGCAGCCAGTCCAGCGCGCGGGTGCTGTTCCAGAGCTGCAGGCCGGGAAGGTTCACCCCGAGCGCGGCCAGCTCATCGTCCATGAACGCGTGGCCGAACTGCTTGGAGTCGACGTAGCCGACCATGTCATATAGGAATGCGATGGCGCCCATCCGGGCCTGGCCCGCCGCGCGCGCCTGGAGGTCCGTGGCTACGCGCCCTTCCTGCCAGTGCCCGTGCGGGTTGAGGATGCCCGGCACCCGGCCCTGAACGCGGGTGGGACGATAGAGGTTGCCTGAGAGGTAGAGCCCGGGCATCGTCTCCAGCACCACCTTCTCGATGGTGTAGCCGTCTCGCTCCAGCTTCCCGAACACTTTCGCGTGTAGGGGTGTCTTCTCAGGCATCGGGTAGAGCCCGCAGGAGACCAGGATCCGGTTGCGGATCTGCTCACGGCGCGCGAGCCACGCGTCCTTGGAGGTGGGAGGGGTGAAGTCATTCCCCTCTTTGTTCGTCCGCACCCGCGCGATGCGTGGGTCGACGTTCCCCTGGGCCACTGCGGCCCTCTCCATCGACGGCACCGCAGCGGCCGCCAGCAACAACAAAACGAACAGGGTCCGCATTTCCAACTCCAAAATACGCCGGGATTTTCCCGTGTGCCAGTTTGGTTCTTGAGCGAGAGAATTCCTCTATAGTTTCCGTTATAGCGAGGGCAAGCAGTGCAACTGAAGGGGCGCTTGTGTTTGGTGACCGGCGGAGCGGTACGCGTGGGCCGCGCAATCGCCCTGGCGCTGGCGGATCGGGGCGCCGATGTGGCGATCACCTACCGCTCTTCCGCTGGCCCCGCCGAGGAGACGGTGGCGGACCTGCGCCGCCGCGGCGTCCGCGCGACCTCGATCCGCTGCGACCAACGGGACCCGGAGCAGATCCGCGCGGCCGTGCGGGAAGCGGAGGCCACGCTGGGACCGATCGACGTGCTCGTGAACAGCGCGTCGATGTTCGAGCGAACCCCCCTGCCGGAGGTCACGCTGGAGGACTGGGACGCGCACCTGGAGGTCAACCTCCGCGGGCCGTGGCTGTTCGCGCAGGCCGTAGGCCCGGCCATGCAGGCGCGGGGCGGCGGCGTCATTATCAACCTGCTGGACATCGCCGCCGAGCGTCCGTTCCCGACCTACCTCCCCTACTCGGTGAGCAAGGCGGGCCTGGCGGCGCTCACAAAGGGCCTCGCCCGCGCGCTTGCACCAGAGGTTCGCGTCAACGGGATCGCACCCGGCGCGGTCCTCTGGCCCGAGGACTACCCCGAGGAGAAGAAGGAAGCCTACCTGGTGAGGACCCCGCTGGCCCGTGCCGGTACGGCGGAGGACGTAGCCGCGGCAGCCGTGTTCCTGATCGAGGGCTCGGATTACGTAACCGGAGCCATCCTCCCGGTAGACGGCGGCCGCAGCCTCGCCTGACGGAGCGAAACGGGTGTTGGGTGTTGGGTGTTTGGAATTCTACTGAACGCGCGGAGGTACGATGGGTGACCCAGGATTTGTGGGATCGGAGCATGAGTTCCACGATGCGGCATTCGCCGCCGGCTGGGCGGAGCGCTTTATTCCCACTGCGCCTCGGCTGCGGCTGTTTGACACGATGGTGGAGCAGTTGCGCAGTTTGCCGGCTATTCCGGAACGAGTAGTGGAGCTGGGAGTGGGCCCGGGATTCCTGGCGGAGCGCGTGTTGGCTAGCCTGCCGACGGTGCACTATGTCGCCGTGGATTTTTCGGAAGCGTTTCTGTCGATCGCGCGTGGACGTTTGGCACCGTTCGCCGGGCGGGTCGACTTCTTGCAGGCGGATCTCCTGTCGAGCCGTTGGCCGGGGATGGTCGGTGACCCGGCGGATGCATGTGTATCGACCTGGGCGTTGCACGACCTGGGCGGTCCAGAGGCCACGCTCCAGGTGTACCGGGATTGCGCCGAGTGGCTCGCCCCCGGCGGAGTGTTGCTGAACGGCGACTTCGTGAAGCCGGAGGGGACGGCGTACGCGTTCGAGCCCGGTCGCTTCGAGGTGAGCCGGCACCTGGAAATGCTGCGTACGGCTGGGTTCGGACGATGCGAGTGTCTGGAACTGTTCGAGGTGGAGAGCCGGAGGCCAACGCCAGCGCAGAACTATGCGTTGCTGGCAGGGTGGAGGTGAGGGCCACCTGGCTAACGAGGTCCGGCCCAACCAGGGAAAGTACGCCGTAGGCAGCGCCCTGGTGGCGCGTTCGATCCTGGCACCCGTCTTCGAGAGCGGGCCACGCCGCTCCTGAAGCAGGTCGCCGTACCCGAACACCGCACGAGGCGGCTGCCTACAGTGCGCTAACTATGAGAGCACCTTACAGGGGGCACCGGCTGGAAAGCGCCGCGCACGTCACGCCTAAGCTTCGTACCGGAACGTGCGCGTCTCCAAGGGCACGCCATTCATGGTGAGGGTCAGCTCATAGACGCCGGCAAGCTTCGGCTGGCTGTTGAAGTCCACGAAATGGATCGTGCCGGCCACGGTGGTGGCGGCTCCCGCGGGCGCCTCCCCGACGCCGATCCGGTAGCGGCGGATGCGAGGACGGGCACCTCGTCCGGGACCTGAGAGGGTGGCCTGGATCAGCACCCGCGCCGCTGCGGCCGAGCCGTTGGTGACATCAACCCGCACCGGGAGCTCCTGGTTGATGACCACCACGGCGGGCAGCCCGCCGATCCAACGGGCTTCCAGCGCTTCCGGAGCCAGGCCCAACAGCCGCAGCGCCTCGGGATCACCCTCCCGCACGAGCCCGCGGAGGCCGCGTGTGAGCACCCATTCCCGCTCAGTG
>JAJFMS010000007.1 GCA_020696885.1 Armatimonadota bacterium
GTGAGAGAGACCGGGAGCACCGGATGACGGTTCTCGATCTCGGTTTTCTGGATCTGCGCGATCACCAGGGCGGCGGCCATGATCCCCATCGTATAGATCGGCACGTGTACGCTGGTGAGCGGGGGTGAGAGCCGTTCGGCGAAGCTCGTGTCGTCGAACCCCACCACCGACATGTCGTGCGGCACGGAGACCCCGGCCTCGTGAAGGGCCTGGTAGACCCCGGCCGCGCACAGGTCGTTGGCCGCAAAGATCGCCGTGGGCCGCTGCCCTGCGGGAAGGCGCAGCAGCTCCTGGGTGCAGGCATAACCGGCTTTGCGCCCAAACCGGGACTGCACCACCGAGCTGGGATCGAAGGGAACGCCCCCGGCCTCCAGCGCTGCCCGGAACCCGGCCACGCGGGGCGCCGATGAGGAGAACTCCGGCTGACCAGCCAGGCAGACGATCCGGCGATGCCCTAGCGCCACCAGGTGCTCTCCGGCCAGCCGGCCGCCTTCATAGTCGTCGGCGTTCACCGTACACAACCGGGAGCCGTCGCCGGGGTAGACCACCGGCACGCAAGGAAACTCCGCCGCGACACACCGCTGCACCAGCGGATTGTCCTGCGTCGGTACGGCCACTACCAGGCCGTCCACTCGTGGATCCAGCAGCCGGCTGGAATCGATCCCGTTCCAGTCGTCGCCGATGGAGGTGTGCAGCAGCAGATCATACCCGCTGCGTACCAGCTCGTCCGTGACGCCGCTGAGGAGCTGCACACAAAACGGGTTCTGATAGATCAGGGTGCTGACGAAGGGTAGCAGCAGGCCGAGTACCTGCGTCTTCCCGGTAACCAGACTGCGGGCGATCGGGTTGACTACAAACCCCATCTCCTGGGCGGCGGCCAGGATCCGGGCGCGGGTAGCTTCCGATACCCGGATGTTTCCCTTACCGGTGCCATGGAGCACGGCAGAGACGGCGGCGGCGGAGATGCCGGCGCGTTGAGCAACGTCGCGGAGGGTAACGGCCATTTGACAAGCACTTCGTACATCTTCTGCTTCTTCTTTGTTGATTTAATTGCTTTGCGCGTTGGCGGGACGACTCGTCCGGTTGATGGTAGGGCAACCGGATGGTGCCATCGCTCTCAATTCATAGCGTAGACGTTACTACACTTCAAGTCCCGCGTGCCCGTCAATTTCACCACTGGGCTGGAAGCGACCTCCGAGGTGGCCGGCGAGGAACTCCTCCGCCCGCGCGTAGAAGTGCAGGCGGTTCTCGGGCCGGGCGAAGCCGTGCCCTTCATCCGTGTAGAGCAGGTACTGCACCGGCACTCCCGCGGACCGCATCGCCCGGACGATCTGGTCGCTCTCCGCCTGTTTCACGCGCGGGTCGTTGGCGCCCTGGGCGATCAGGAGCGGCCGGACGATGCGGTCCGCGAAGAAGAGCGGGGACCGGGACTCCAGGAATTCCCGCTCCGTCTCCGGGTGGCCGACCCGGTGGTGGAAGATCGAAATGAGTGGCTTCCAGTATGGCGGGATCGTCTCCATCAGTGTGAGCAGGTTGCTGGGCCCCACGATGTCGACGCCGCAGGCGAAGACTTCCGGCGTAAAGGTGAGGCCGGCGAGCACGGCGTAGCCGCCGTACGACCCTCCCATGATCGCGATGCGGGCCGGGTCGGCGATCCCGCGGGCGGCCAGCCACTCCACGCCGTCCAACAGGTCCTGATGCATCTTCGCGCCCCACTCGCGGTCTCCCGCGTGCAGGAACGCTTTGCCGTAGCCGGTGGAGCCGCGGAAGTTGACCTGCAGCACGGCGTAGCCCCGGTTCGCGAGCCACTGCACACTCGGCTGGTATCCCCAGGTGTCCCGGGCCCACGGCCCGCCGTGTACCAGCACCACGGTGGGGAGCCGTTCCGGCGGGAGGCCCACCGGCAGGGTGAGGTAGCCGTGGATCTGCAGCCCATCCTGCGCGGAGAAGGACACCGGCTCCATCGAGGCCAGCGGCTGGTGCTCCAGCTCCGACTGGGTGCTGAACAGCGGCTCCACCACGCCCGACGCGCGGTAGTACGTGTGGTAATACACCGGGCCGTCGTCCGTGACGTACGCGGCGATCCAGGTCTGGTCCTCCAGGTCCCGGCTCACGATGCGCAGCTCGCCGGGGCGCGCCGCTTCCAGCCGGGCGAAGTCGAGCTGCAGCGCCGGGTCCAGCAACTCCCAGGAAAGCCGCTCCCGGACAAACCCCACCGCCTGCACGCGGCGCTCCACCGGATGGAACAGCACGGAGGCGCTGTCGTACTGCGGGTCTTCGGCCAGGACGGTTTGCTCGCGGGTGGAGAGGTCGATCGCCACCACGCGCTGGGTATTCGCGTCATGGCTGCCGGCCAGGTACAGCGTGCCGCCGTCCGCGGAGAAGCCAATGGCACCCCCGTCGTCCTCCAGGCCCCAGTGCACCAGCGTCTCCCACTCCGCCTGCTCCCCGTCCGGGCTCGTCCGGAAGCGGAGGTCCGAGCCGCCCTCGGGGAGCGCGAACTGCGCGACTCGGATCCGAAACTCGGCATCCGCGGTCCAGTCCACCACCGGCCCGGGGTTCTCCGTGTCCAGCTCCGCCGAGCCGCTCCGCAGGTCGATCCGGTAGACGTCGTGCAGGGCAGGGTTACGGTGGTTGAGCCCCGCCAGGATCTCGTGCGGCCGACCGGGCTCCAGCGCCACGAGCCGCGCCTGCACCCCCGGGAACGGGGTGAGGTCGCGGACCTCGCCGCTCTCCACGTCCACCGAGTACAGGTGCCAGTTCTCGTCGCCCTCCGCATCCTGGAGGTAGAGCAGCTGGTCCTCGGCATAGGTCCACTCGAAGGTGCGGATGCCGCGCTTCCGGTCGGTGGTCAGCACGCGGTCATCCGTCCGCCCGAGGGTGCGGAGCCAGACCTGGAGCACGTTGCGCTCATCCGGTGCGAGGTAGGCCAGCCGGCGCCCGTCGGGCGACAGCCTCGGCGCGGCCTTTTGCGGGTTGCCGAACAGGATGTCTCGGGGGATCAGCTCCGGTGCGGGCGTGGGGGTGGGTTGGCTCATAAAGTCCCGAGGTAGAGCGGGAAGAAGTCGGCTGGCGAGTGGGGTGTGGGAGTATGGGAGTGTAGGAGTCGGCGCCTTTTTCTCCCATACCCCCATACCCCACCCGTCCTGACGGACTAACCGAGCGGTGTGTTGCAGGAAGGACAGACCACGGCGCCGTAGGCCACGGCTCGGCCGCAGGCGGGGCACGCGCCGGCGGCGGTCGGGGGACCGGCAGCGCCGTAGTTCACACCATAGACCGGCGGCGGCGTCGCCTGGGCCGCGGCTCCCGGTGGCAGGGCTCCGGGGAGCCCGAGCGTGTCCCGGTAGCCGATCATCCACATCAGGATGCCGATCGGCATGGTGGCGATGAAGCCGCAGCCGATGGCGCTTCCGACGTTGATGATGATGTAGATCAGCATGATCCAGACCAGGTTCATCCAGAGGTGGGGCTTCACCGCCTCCCAGCTTATCCGCATCGCGTCCGTGACCCCGAGGCGCCGCTCCACGATCAACGGGTGGGTGTAGAACAGCAGTGAGGCGATCAGCAGCCCGGGAACGACGCAGAGCAGCATCCCGACGCTCGCCGCGAGCCCGGCCAGGATGGAGGCGCCCAGCACCTGCCAGTAGACGTCGCCTCCGCTGAACAGGTCTCCCACCGCGATCGGCTCGCCGCGCAGTTGCTTGGCGGCGGTGCGGAGCATCCCGGTCATCAGGAAGTAGGCGGGGAACATCGCCAGGAACGCCGAGCCGTAGATCGCGCCGTAGAAGCCGAGGATCGCCGCGACGTCACCCGGGGATGTCGTGGAGTTCGGGGAGGCCATGGCGCGGAAGAACGCGGCTCCCATCGGAATCATGGCGATCCCGATTACCAGAAACTGCACCGCAGCCACGATCGCCAGCGTGGCGAGGCCCTGCAGGACCCAGGTCTTCCATTCCTTCCCGAACAGGTTGAACGCCTCGGACAACCAGTCCCCGATGCGTGGGCCGGTATTCATCGCCGGGGGATTCGGAACGCCATAAGGGTTGTCGTACATCGAGACTCCTCAAGATCCGGAGCAGCAGTTCGCTCCACCGTTCATGCAAACGGGGAAGACTTCCTTCCGGTAACGCAGGGAGGTGGGTTCCGCGACCAGCCCGGCTTGGCGGTTCATAAGGAAAGCAGGGAGGGAGGAGGCAAGGAAAGGGTAAGGGATTTAATCAGGAAACCAGGAAGCCAGGAATGGATAGGGAAGGTTCACCAAAGGTCGCGAACACCGGCGGTCAGGCGACACGCCGGCTACCGGGAACGACAGCACCTTGCCCGATGATGATGGAAGCCGCGGTAGCAAACGGTCGCTGTCCGTTCACCACGGATCACGGAGCACGCATCGCGCCTCCATCAAAGGGACTACCCGGCGAGCCTGCGCCTCCTACTTTCGGCCTCCAGAACGCGCTCCACGCCGCCGATAATCGCAGGCGGTTAGTCCGGATGGACATTCGGGTTAACGGAGAAAGGGTCTCATGTCAGCGCTGGAAACTCGCGACCTTCGTATCAGTTACCGGGCAGGATGGCGCCGGGAAGAGCGTGTAGCGGTTCACGGGCTCACCTTCCGCGTAGAGCCGGGAGAAGTGGTGGGCTTCATCGGTCCGAACGGCGCCGGTAAGTCGTCCACCATCAAAGCGCTGATGGGCTTCGTGGAGCCTTCCGGTGGGGATGCCAAGCTACTGGGCGAGCCCGCCGGCAGCCCCGCGGCGCGGCGCCACGTGGGGTTCTTGCCGGAAGTGACGCTGTATTACCCGTGGCTGACGCCCCTGGAGACGCTCTGGATGTATGGCCGGCTGGCCGGCCTGGGAGCGGATTTCACCCGCAAGCAGAGCGAAGAGCTGCTGGAGCGCGTGGGCCTGAAGGGACGGGAGCGAGACCGGCTGAAGGGGTTCTCCAAGGGGATGCTCCAGCGCGTGGGTATCGCCCAGGCGTTGCTGGGGAACCCGCAGCTCCTGATCCTGGATGAGGTGAGCAGCGGCCTCGACCCGCTGGGCCGCCGCGACCTGCGAGACCTGATGCTGGACCAGAAGAAGAAGGGTGTGACGATCTTCTTTTCCTCGCATGAGCTCACGGAAGTGGCGCAGCTCTGTGACCGGGTGATCCTGTTGAACCGCGGCCGACTGCTGGACGAGCGGCCCGTGGGGGAGCTGCTGCGAGAGCTGCGGCGCTACTGGATCCGGTTCCGCTGCGCGGGCGACCCGCCGTTCCCGGCGCAGCCAGCGACGCCCGTAGGGGCGGCGCGCCGGGAGGGGCAGGATTGGGAAGCCGAGTTCACCGGCCTGGCCGAGTGGCGGCAGGCGCTGGATCTGCTCGGTGCTCCCGGCGACGCCCGCAGGGGCGGCGCCGAGCTGCTGGATGCCGGCGAGCGGGAAGGCGCACTCGAGGATTATTTCGTTCGGATGGTCTCTTAGCCGCCATGATGGAACGACTTCTACACATCCGCATCCTCACCTGGGCCACGCTGGTGGAGACGAGCCGGCGCAAGGACCTCTACGTGGTCTGGCTGCTCGCGGTGTTCGGTATGGGCGTCGGCAGCGTGCTGGCCACCAGCGGGGTCCGGGGGATCGAGACGTTCCTCCGGGACATCACGCTCACGGTGGTCAACTTCCTCAGCACCATCATCTGCATCTGGCTGGCGGCGCGCCAGATCCCGGAAGAGCTTTCTCGCCGGACCCTCTTCCCGCTGCTCGCGCGGCCGGTGCGCCGGTTCGACGTGCTGGCCGGTAAGTTCGTGGCGGTCTGGCTGCTCTCCACTGCCGCGCTCACGGTGCTCGCCGGGATCGCCTGGCTCAACTTGGCGATGTTCAAGGCCAGCATCGGCCCGATCTACTGGCAGTATGTCTTCTTGCGCGCCCTCTCCTTCGGCCCGATCGCGGCGATGACGATGGCGCTCTCGCTCATCCTCACCCCCGCGGCGGCGGTGACGCTGTCCGGCCTACTCACCATCAGCGGTACGGTGTTTGCCCGCTCGCTTGCGGACTCGGTGGACCGCGCCACCGGCGCCCAGCAGGTGATCCTGAAGGGGCTGTACTTCTTGCTCCCGCACCTGGACCTGTTCGACCTCTCCCAGCGCACCGCTTACAACTACCCGCCGGTACACCCCTGGGTGCTGGGCGCGCTTTCGGTCTACGCCCTGATCTACGTGTTGATCTTCCTCTCCCTGGGAGAGCTGCGGTTCCGACGGATGGCGGTGTAGCGATGAACGAGCGGCTGCGTACCCGGATCCAGTTCTGCGCCCTGGTGCTCTCGCTGCTGGCCGTGGGCGCTTCTTCCAGCGCCCTGGCCGCACTCGTGCGTCCTTCCGCGCCGGGAGATGAAGCCCTGAACGGCGCCGGCTGGGAGGGCCGTCGGCTGATCGCGCAGATGCTCTGGGTGAAGACGCACGCCGTGCTGCACGCGGGCGCCGAAGAGCGCACCGCTCGCCCCGGGGAAGAGAAGACCCGCTCCGGAGAGTTCCACCGCCACGGCGGCGAGGGCGACGACCATCATGACGGTGAGTCACCGGAGGAGCACGCCGCCCATGCTGGTGATGGCGACCACGCCGGCGAATCACCCGCGGAGCATGCCGCTCACTCCGGCGATGGAGAGGGCCACCACGCCGGTGAGACCCCGGAAGAGCACGCCGCTCATGCAGGTGAGGCTTCGGAGCGCGGAGATGAGCATGGGGAAGACGGCCACGTGCTGGTGATCCCGCCGGCAAGTGAGGACTTCCGCGGCCCGCTGGGTGACCTGGAGCGCGCCGTGAAGCCGTATTCCGGCGCGGACGGCCAGCTCTACTCCAAGGACAGCAGCCAGACTCTACCGTTCTACCGGCTGATGACCTGGGCGGATCCGCACTACATCCAGGGCTACACCGTCGGCTCCACCTTCATCAACAAGATGGGGAAGAACCCGGATCCGACGGCGGCCCTGGAGTTCCTGGAAGAAGGCGCTCGCTTTAATCCGCGCTCTTTCGAGATCCAGACCGAGCTGGGGCATCTCTACCTGGTTTACAGGAAGGACTACGCCGCCGCGGAGCGCCACCTTCGCAGAGCGCTGGACCTGATCCCCACCCGGAAGCTCACCGACCTGGAGGACGAAGCCCGCACCGACGCCATCCGCTGGCTGGCGCTGAATTATGTGCAGTGGGGCAAAGCCGACGAGGCGGTGCGCCTGGCGCGCTACGGGCGCGGGCTGATCGGTCCGGACGCGGCGCTCGACCACATCATCGCTCGCAAAGGCCAGAAGTAATGGCGGCGAGGCTCTGCCACAGTCTGATGAGGCGTAGCTTCTCCGCACGCGGTTACTGCAACCGAGGTCGCCCCCGGCCCTGGTCGGTAGCGCCCACCCTCCCGCGAATGGGCCTGCGCTTCGCCCTTTCACGTCCCGGCAAAAGACGCCGGGACTAACGGGCGGCTTGGCGAGCGTGTTCAAACGCTGCTACCCGCGACCACAAGCGCGGCTCGTGTTCGTTATTGCGATTCACGGGTGGACGCTACCGCCTGCGAGCCAGCCCCCGACTCGGGGGCTTCACAACGGGCGCCGCCCCGGCGCCGGAGGAGCTGTTCTTTCGCGTAGCCGAAACCTGACTCATGTATGATGACTTCTCTGCCGCAAGCCTTCTGGATGCGTAAGGGCTCTCGCGCCACGGCGGTTTGTTTACGCATCACGGATTACGAATTACGAGAACGCTCCTCAGGCGATGATCTCCTTCACCACGTTGCCGTGCACGTCCGTGAGGCGGAAGTCGCGGCCGGCGTAGCGGTAGGTGAGCTGCTCGTGGTCCAGGCCGAGCATGTGTAGGATCGTGGCGTGGAGGTCATGCACGTGGACCTTGTTCTCCACGGCTTCCGCGCCGATCTCGTCGGTCTGGCCGTAGGAGAAGCCGCCTTTGACGCCGCCGCCCGCCATCCACAGCGTGAAGCCCTTGTTGTTGTGGTCGCGCCCGTCGCCGTTCTGGGCGTAGGGGGTCCGGCCGAACTCCCCGCCCCAGAGCACCAGCGTGTCCTCCAGCATCCCGCGGCGCTTGAGGTCCGCCAGTAGCCCGGCGATCGGTTTGTCCACCCCGCGGGCGTTGCGCTCGTGGTCCGCTCGCAGGTTGCGGTGCTGGTCCCAACCGCCGGCGGTGATCTCCACGAATCGCACACCGGCTTCCGCAAAGCGCCGCGCGAGGAGGCATTGCCGCCCGGCCTGGTCCGTGGCATCCTCCCCGATGCCGTAGAGCTCCCGGGTGGCTTCCGTCTCTTCGGAGAGGTCCATCACGTCCGGCACGGCACGCTGCATCCGGAACGCCAGCTCGTACGACTCGATGACGCCTTCGATCTGCGGGTTCACCTGGTCGCGCTCCAGCCGCTCGCGGTTCAGCGCCTGGACGAAGTCGATCTGCGCGCGCTGCGCCGGCTCGGACACGCGGGAGTTGACGATGTTCGGCAGCCGGGCTTCCGCGGGAAGGCGGACCCGCGCGGCAGCCGGCGGGAGCTGCGTGCCGATGCGCGTGCCCTGGTAAACCGCCGGCAGGAACGAGCTGCCGTAGTTCTGCGCGCCGCCGTTGTTGCTGCTGGGGTTGAGCGAGATGAAGCCCGGCAGGTTGGCGTTCTCGGTGCCCAGGCCGTAGAGCGTCCAGGCGCCCAGCGAGGGCCGCACGAACTGGAAGCTGCCGGTGTGCATCTGCAGGAACGCCTGCGGGTGCGCGGGCAGGTCCGTGTGCATGGAGCGGATGAGGCACAGGTCATCCGCGTGGCGGCCGACCTCGGGGAAGAGGTCCGAGATCCACAGCCCACTCTTGCCGTACTGCTTGAAGTCCCACGGAGAGCCCAGGAGGGTGGACGCCCCGCCGCGCAGCCGGTTGGACACGCTCTGACCGTCCCGAGCTTTGAGCTGCGGCTTGTAGTCGAACGTGTCCACGTGCGAGGGCGCGCCGTCCATGCAGAGGTAGATCACCCGGCGAGCGCGCGGCGCGAAGTGCGGCGCCCTGGCTCCCAGCGGCCCCTTCGGCTGCGCGCCGGCCGCGACTTCCACGCCGCCCTGCGCCCGGCTCTCCAGCGAGGCCAGCGCCGAGAACGCAAGCATGCCGAAGCCGCCGGAGCAGTACCGGAGCATGTCCCGGCGCGTGGTGGTGCGGAGAACGTGCGGCGTGTGCTGCCGGCAATCGTGCTGTCGTTCGTCGCTCATTTCGTTCTCCTCGCCCCTTACGCTCCTCAGCCGAACACCGAACACCGAACACCGCGCGAAGCGCTTCCCCTAATCCAGGTACCGGAACTCCGCGCTCGCGAACAGCGCCTGGCAGAACGCCGCCAGGGCTGCGCGCTCCAGCGCTTCCGGGCTGCGTGAGCGGGAAGCCTCAGCGGCCTTGAACTGCTCGAAGAACCGTTTCGCGGCGGCTGTCTCGGAAGCGGACGGTGCGCGAGAGAACACGAGCTGGAAGGCGCGGGCCGTGCGTCCGGCGGGGTCGGCGCTCTGCTCGGCCAGCCGGAAGGCCATCGCGTCCGCGAGGCGCTGCACGTTGGTATTGTTCAGCAGGTAGAGTGCCTGAGAGGGCACCGTGGTCGCTTCCCGGCTGCCGGTGACCAGGCTGGGGCCGGCGAAGTCGAACGTCGCCAGCGCCTCCGGCACCTGCTCCCGGGCGATCGGCAGGTAGACGGACCGGTATACCGGGTCGTCGGCGGCCATCCCGCCCCCGCCGCGCGGACCGCCCCCGCCAGGACCGCGGGGGCCGAGGCCACCCGCCGCGATCAGCGCCCGCTGCTGCACCGGGCCCTCCACGTTGGAGAGGGGCGAGGCGATCGGCGGCTCCAGGTCGAGCCGTCCCGCGGCGGCCAGCATCGCATCGCGAAGCGCTTCGGCCTCCAGAGGGCGGCGGCTCATCCGCCAGAGATAGACGTTGTCCGGGTCCGCAGCGTAGGCGGCTGCATCATGGCTCGAGGAGAGCCGGTAGGCGTGGCTGAGCACCACTTTCCGGACCAGCTTCTTCACCGACCAGCCCTCTTCCACGAAGGAGAGCGCCAGGTGGTCCAGCAGCGCGGGATGGCTCGGCTTCTGCCCCATCACCCCGAAGTTATCCGGCGTGGTCACGAGGCCCCGGCCGAAGAGGTGCAGCCAGACCCGGTTCGCCATCACCCGCGCCGTGAGCGGGTTCCCGGCCGAGGCCAACCAGTCCGCCAGCTCCTTGCGGCCGCTGCCCTGCCGGATCTCCGGCTGTGAGCCGGCAAGCACCTGCACGAAGCCGCGCGGCACCGATTCGGTCGGCTTGTCCAACTCCCCGCGCTGCAAGACCGTAGCATCGCGCGGGGAGTAGGCCTCCTGCAGGCCCATTGCCAACTGGAACTGCCGCCCGTTTTCGTCGTACCGCTCCAGCATCTTCTCCAGGGTGGAGCCTACGATGATCGTCCGCACCAGCCGCGGGTCGCCCATTGCAGGCCGCCCGGCCTGCCGGGCCGCGGCCAGGATCTCGTTGCGCTCCTGCACCGTGGCGTCGTAGCGCTGCCGGAGGACGTTGAGCTGGAACAGCGGTAGCGAGGGCGCCGGGGTGACCTTCGCTGTCTCGGGCAGGTTGATCAGCGGCGTGGCGCGAGCGTTCTGCACCGACCGGGGCGTGCCGTACCGTGTCTCCGTGCTCAGGAAGATGCCGGCCAGGGCGTAGTAGTCCTTCTGGCTGACCGGATCGAACTTGTGATCGTGGCAGCGGGCGCAGGCCACGGTGAGGCCCATCACGCCCTGCGTGAGCGCGTCGATCTGCTCGTCCGCCAGGTCCATCGCGAACTGGCGCGGATCCCGCGTGTTGTGCGACTTCGGCCCCAGCGCCAGGTAACCGGTGGCGATGATCTGCCGCGCGTGCTGCGTCTCGTCGCTGTACGGCAGGAGGTCGCCCGCGATCTGCTCCTTCAGGAACCGGTCGAACGGCTTGTCCGCGTTGAAGGCGTCGATCACGTAGTCGCGGTACCGCCAGGCGTGGGGATAAGCGATGTTGACTTCCTTGCCGCTCGACTCCGCGTACCGCGCCACGTCCAGCCAGTGGCGACCCCACCGCTCGCCGAACCGGGGGCTGGCGAGGAGACGGTCTACGAGCTTCTCGTAGGGTGTTGGGGAAGATGAGGCTTCCTTCGCGCACGCCTGAACGAAGGCGTCCACCTCCTCGGGCGAGGGCGGAAGGCCGGTGAGGTCGAAGGTGACGCGGCGGATGAGGGTGCGGGGATCCGCGTCGGCCACCGGCTTCAGGTTCTTCGCTTCGAGCTCTGACAGCACGAAGCGATCGATGTCGCCCTTCGGCCACTGCGCGTTCTTCACGGTGGGAGCGGCGGTCTTCCGCGGCGGCTGGAACGACCAGTGCTGCTTCGCCTTCTCGGTGTCCGCGGCCCGCGGCGCGGCGGCCTGCTCCGTCCGCGCGTCCGGCGCGCCCATCTTCACCCACCGCTCGAAGTCCGCCACCACGTTGGCGGGCAGCTTACCGCCGTCCTTGGCGGGGGGCATCTTGAGGCGCGTGTCCGTGTAGCGGATCGCGCGGATCAGGAGGCTGGCGTCCGGATCGCCGGGCACGATGGCCGCGCCCCGGTCACCGCCGCGGCGCAGTCCGGTGCGGCTATCCACCAGCAGGCCGCCGCCCGGCTTGTCACCCTCCGCGGAGTGGCAGGAGTAGCACTGCTGCACGAGCACCGGACGGATCTTCGTCTCAAAGAACTGGAGGTCCTGAGCGGAAGGCGCAGGCTCCGGCGCCACCGGTAGCGGCGTGGGCACCGCGGCGCCCGGCGCCTGCGGCCCGGCAAAGCGGGCGAGGACCTGGTACTCGTCCACCGTCAGCAAGCGGTCCCCGTCCCGGTCCAACTGCCCGAAGAGCGAGCTAAGCCCCTGGGCATCCTGCCGGAAGCGGGGGGCAAAGCGCGAGAGGCTCTGGAACTCCTTGCCGTCCAGCCGGCTGTCGCGGTTGGTGTCGAGGAGGCGGAACACCTGCATCAACCGCGCACCCACCTGGCCCCGCTGCGGGACCTGTGCGGCCACCGTTCCGAGGCAGGTGAGGGTTACCCCGGCCCCAAGGAGCGCGGCACGGGAGCGGGAGAGACGGTACCTGGGGCTGGAAGTGGCGCTCATGGGGCTCCTCTGCGATCGCTGCTCGCACTCAATGACGAAGGAGCAAGCGCCATGTTCGGAATATATGTGCGGGCGCCGACGAATAGCAAGACGCTGGCACCGTTCACCGCAAAGGCGCGAAGGGCCGTCAAGAGGGGGAATTAGACGGGATTAACAGGATTTACGGGATGAGATAGCGCGACCTACAGAATTCGTTGCTGGGCTGGACACCCCCTCGTACCCAACTCGTCCCTATCCCCGTAGATCCCGTCAATCCTGTCCAGCCCCCTCTCCCTTTCGCGTCTTTTCGCGTGTTTCGCGGGCAACTCTGGAAGGTCTATGCGAGTGTCGCGCGAAGGATGGCGCCGGTTTCGGGTCCGGCCTGGGCGACCAGGATACCTCCGGGCTGCCACACCGCCGAGCGACCTGCGGCGTGATTGTAGCCGCAGCCGGTGGACCCGGCGAAGCTGGCTACCACCACCCATACCCCGTGCTCCGTGGCGATGCGGTGGGCGCGCTCGTCCTGGATGGCTGCGTCCTCCGCGGACTCCAGTACGCCGGCCACGTAGACGTCGATTCCCAGGGCGGCGGTGTCGGACGCGTGCTGCCGGATGCCGGTGTCCTTGCAGATGGCCAGGCCGAGGCGCCAGCCGTCCACCTCGATCACGGAGGGCTCACTGCCGGGCGTGAACCGGAGGGCTTCCGTGGTTCCCAGCCACAGCTTGCGATAGGCCACCCTGGCCCCACTGCCGTCCACCGCCAGCATCGCGATGTGCGACTGGCCCGCCTCACCCTGCACTGGAGCGCCCGCCAGCGCCAGCGAGCCGGTTTCGGCACACGCTTCGATGAGCGGCGCAAGCCGCGGGTCGTCAGGGGTGATCGCCGGAGCGTCCAGCTCATATCCGGTCAGGGAGAGCTCGGGGAAGACCACCACCCGGGTGCCGGCAGCGTGGACCAGCGCCGCGTGCGCTGCGGCATTCGCCGCGACGTCGTAGGAAACGGACAGCGGCTGGGCAACCGCGATGGTCAAGGGCTCACGCATCCCGCACTCCTCATTGCTCCGCCGGCGTTTGCGATCCTGGCGGCGCTACAGAATCACCTGCTCCGCCACCGGCACGTCCTCCTCCCTGCCGAACGCCTGCTGATGGTAGAGACGGGAATAGAGGCCCCCGGTGCGCAGTAGCTCGTCGTGCGTGCCGCGCTCCACGATGCGGCCGCGCTCCAGTACCAGGATGAGGTCCGCGGCCCGGATGGTAGAGAGCCGGTGCGCGATGGCGAACGTCGTTCGGCCGCGCATCAACTGCTCCAGCGCGCCCTGGATCAGCCGCTCGTTGGTGGTATCGAGGGCGCTGGTGGCTTCGTCCAGGATCAGGATCCGTGGGTCTTTGAGCAGCGCGCGGGCGATGGCCAGGCGCTGGCGCTCGCCGCCGGACAGGGCGTAGCCGCGCTCGCCGACCACCGTCTCGTACCCGTCCGGAAGGCCCAGGATGTGCTCGTGGATGGCGGCGGCGCGGGTGGCGGCGATCAGGTCTTCGTCGGTGGCGTCCGGCTTGCCGTAGCGGAGGTTCTCGCGGATCGTGTCGTGGACCAGGTACGTCTCCTGGGTCACCATCCCCACGCAGTCCGCCAGGCTGCTGAGGGTGACGTCCCGCACGTCCCGGCCGTCGATGCGGATGGAGCCGCTCTCCACGTCGTACAGGCGGGGGATCAGGTACGCCAGGCTGGTCTTCCCCGCGCCGGAGGGTCCTACCAGCGCCACGAGCTGTCCCGGCGCGGCGGTGAAAGAGAGCCGGTCGAGCGTCGGCTCCGGCGAGTCGGCCACGTAGCGGAAGCTCACGTCCTCGAATCGCACCTCACCGCGCACCTGGTGCGGGTCCAGCACTGCGGCGTCCGGCTTCTCGTGGATGTCCAGCGGGAGGTCGAGGTACTCGAAGATCCGGTCGAAGAGCGCCATCGCGCCGCCCAGTTCGATCTGCACGTTCAGCAGCCCGGTGAGCGGGAAGAAGACCCGCGCCTGCAGGGACGTGAACGCCACGATGGCGCCGACCGTGAGGTGCCGGTCGCCCACGCCGATGAGGTAGCCGGCTAGCCAGTACACCAGAGCGGGCGTGATCGAGAACGTCATGCCGATGAGGGTGAAGAAG
>JAJFMS010000607.1 GCA_020696885.1 Armatimonadota bacterium
AAAGCCTATCGTGCGTTAGCACCCTGGAGTCGTAGGGCACGGCGATCCTCGTCCAGAATAGCGCCGCCACGACGTGACGAGCTGGGACCTTAGGTTTTAACCACTTGCGGGACACCCCCAAACACGGCGATACTGCAGCCGCCCGTCCGCTAGGCAACCAAAAGAGAGCCCCACGTGCCGCAGGGGCGCGTGGGGCTCTCGATCGGTCTGGAAGGCGGGTTACTTCGCTTCGCCAGGAAGCTTGTCGGCCTTGATCAGCTCGATGAACTTGGTCTTCTTGTCGCCGCTGACTTCGTTCTCGGCCTTCTTGATCGCCGCGAGTGCATCCGCGTCGGCGAGCTTGGTCTTGCCGTCGAAAATCTTCTCGAGCGCCTTGCCGTAGGCGTTGCGCTCGGTCTTCTGCGCGCCGTGGCACAGACCGCACTTCGCCGTGCCGATCTTGCTTTCCGGCTTGATGGTGTAGTTCGTGTGAAACTGCGCCTGGTAATTAGGACGGGCGGTAGCCACCTGCGGCAGCAGCGCTACGCTCGCACCCACCGCCAGAGTCGCCATGATGAATCTTCGCATCTTTCCCTCAATGATCAGCCTGAGCCGGGCAATGCCGGCGTCAATGACGCAGCCGGATGGCTGCGTGGCGTTGGAATAAAGCCATCGGGCAATAGGTTCGCACCGGCGGCGACCATTTCCTTGGTTGTATTGCCGCGAGCGCAGGTGTGGGTAAGCACCTCGCGGAAGATCTAACCGGTACCCCGGATCTCCCTCGACGATGAGTGCTCCGAGCTGTGGGTGCGTCGACCTCCTGGAGAATCCGCATGTCGCGACTGTACACGTTATCCACTGCTTTCCTGGCCGTCCTCCTCGCGGCCGGAGTGGCCTCAGCCGAAGCCCTGTGGCCGGAGTTCCGGGGCCCCGGCGGGCAGGGACACTCCACCGCCACCGGCCTTCCGCTGGAATGGGCGCCGGACAAGAACGTGGTCTGGCGCGCTGCGCTTCCGGGCGTGGCGTGGTCCTCGCCGGTAGTCGCCAACGGCAAGATCTTCCTCACGGACGCCGCTCCGCTGGACAGCAAAGATCCGGACGCGGGCGTTTCCCTGCGGGTCACCGCGCTCACCGCCGCCACCGGCAAGGTGGCGTGGGACCGGGAGATCTTCCGGCTCACCGATCCCCAGGCGCTGCGGAAGCACGACAAGAACAGCCACGCCAGCCCCTCGCCGGTCTACGAGAAGGGCCGGATCTACGCGCACTTCGGTCACCACGGCACGGCCTGCGTGGACGAGACCGGGAAAGTGCTCTGGAGCACCCAGGAGAACCGCTACCCGCCGGTGCACGGTACGGGCGGCAGCCCGGTGATCGTGGACGATCTGCTCATCTTCAACACCGATGGCGCTTCGGATCCCGCGGTGCTGGCCCTGGATAAAGCCACCGGGAAGGTACGCTGGAAGGCCCCCCGGCCGATGACGCCGGCGAGCAAGTTCTCGTTCTCCACGCCGCTCCTGATCACGGTGAAGGGACGGCCGGAGCTGATCAGTGCGGGGAGCGGGATCATCCAGGCGTTGAACCCGAAGGACGGCACCGAGATCTGGCACGTGCTTACCGGCAACGGCTTCTCCGTGGTGCCCCGGCCGGTGTTCGCCCAGGGTCTCCTGTTCCTCAGCTCCGGCTACCAGCAGCCGACGGGCTACGCCATCCGCCCGGATGGTGCGGGGGACGTGACCGCTACCCACGTGGCGTGGACCCTCGCCAAGCGGGTGCCGCTCAACCCGTCGATGCTTGTAGTGGGCGAGGAGCTGTACATGCTGGCGGACAGCGGGGTCTTCTCGTGTGTGGACGCCAAGACCGGCAAGGTCCACTACGAGGAGCGCTTGCTGGGGTCCAGCTCTGCGTCCCTGCTGTCGGCGGACGGCCGCATCTACGCCATCGACGAGCAGGGCAAGTCCGCCGTGGTGAAGCCAGGCAAGACGTTCGAGCTCCTCGCCACCAACGAGCTGCAGGAGCGCACCCTGGCCTCAATGGCCGTCTGCGACAGCGACCTCCTCGTCCGCACGGAGAAGGCGCTCTATCGCATCGGCAAGGACGGGAAGCGGCCGTAGTCTCTACATAGCCTGATGGCGCGCAAAGTGCGCAGAATCGGCGCTATGGCGAGCGCGGGGTGGTGGAGTAATGGAGTGTGGGAGTAGTGGGGAGCGGTGCGGCCGCATGGCCGCCCTCTTCCAGCACTCCAATACTCCACCACTCCATTACTCCCTTTCGGAATGTGGGAGCGACGGGAGGACGATGATGCGCGCGTATCACGATTTGGGGGGACTGCCGGGCGGGCCGATCGACCGGCACGAGCATGACGCACTGCTGTGGGAGAAGCGGGTCCACGCCATGCTGAACTTGCTGGCGGAGCAGAAGGTCATCACCGTGGACGAGCTGCGCTACGGGATCGAGACGCTGGGCGAGGCGGAGTACGCTCGGCTCACCTACTACGAGCGGTGGATCGAGTCGATCACGCGGGCGCTGGTACACCGCGGCGTGCTCACCACCGAGGAGCTGGGAGCGAAGCTGGCCGACGTGGAAGCTCGAGAGGCGCAGTCCTCGTGAGCGGCGCACGGTTCAGCGTGGGCGACCGCGTCAGCGTGCTGGTGACTTTCCCGCCGGGCCACGTGCGCACCCCGGTCTACATCCGCGGTAAGAGCGGCATCGTCGCTCTGGCGCTTCCCGTGTTCCCCAACCCGGAGGAGCGCGCCTTCGGCCGGACCGGGCTGCCCGGGAAGCGGCTGTATCGCGTCCGCTTTCCGCAGTGCGAGCTATGGCCGGACTACGCCGGATCGCCGGACGACGCGGTTTACGTTGAGATCTACGAACACTGGCTCAAGGCGGAGTAGACGAATGCACGACCACGACGATCATGACCACGCTCACGGCCACACCCACGATGGCGAGCACGATCACCACCACCCGCACGAAACGCTGCCCGACGCTCCGGCCGCAGTAGGCTACCACGAGCGGTTGGAGACGGCGGTCCGCGAGCTGCTCCTGGAGAAGGGGATCGTGACGGCGGACGCCCTACGTGCTGCGTTGGAGGACATCGACGACCGCACGCCGGCCCTGGGCGCCCGGCTGGTGGCCCGGGCCTGGGTGGATGCCGAGTTCAAAGCCCGGCTCCTGGCGGACGCGCCCTCCGCGGCACGGGAGCTGGGGATCGACGTGGGCGCCACGCAACTGATGGTGCTGGAGAACACGCCGGAGGTCCACAACCTGATCGTCTGCACGCTCTGCTCCTGCTACCCGCGCGCCGTTCTCGGCCTCTCCCCGGCGTGGTACAAGAGCCCGGCCTATCGCTCCCGGGCGGTGCGAGAGCCCCGGTCCGTGCTCGCGGAGTTCGGCACGGAAGTGCCGGAGGAGGTGGCGGTGCGGGTCCACGACAGCACGGCGGACCTGCGGTACCTGGTGCTCCCGATGCGCCCACCCGGCACCGAAGACCTCGATGAGGAAGCGCTGGCGAAGCTGGTGGGACGAGACTCCATGATCGGCGTGGCCAGGGCGCGGGAAGCGAGAGAACGAGGAAATGAGGAAACGAGGAGATAGGGAAGGGAGAAGTCTCCTGACCTTCCCCATTTCCCCATTTCCCCATTTCCCCTATTTCCCCCCAGGGGCCTACTTCGCGGGCTTGCCCTTCCAGAGGTCGTACCACGCCGGTGCAGCGGCGCCGGGCACCTGGAGTGCGATGTTGGTGGCCAGGTCCGTGAGGTCGCCGGTGTCGGTCCAGATGTTGGTGATCACCGCCACGTGGACCCGGCTCAGATCCTTTCCGCTCGCCTTGTAGCCGTCCGGGAACATCACGGTGTAGGCGGTGCCGCCGCTGATCCGGCCGTTGTGCGCGAGCTTCCCGTCAGACGCCTTGGCCCAGCCCAT
>JAJFMS010000608.1 GCA_020696885.1 Armatimonadota bacterium
GATGCGGCGGAGGAAGAGCTTGCCGTCGCCCACCTCCCCGGTGCGGCCGGCGGCGATGACGGCGCGGACCACGTCTTCCACCTGGTCGTCCCGCACCACCACCTCCAGCTTCAGCTTGGGGAGGAGCCGGAGCTGGTATTCCACGCCCCGGTACCGCTCCACGTAGCCGCGCTGCTGCCCGAAGCCGCGGACCTCGCCGGCGGTCATCCCGCTCACGCCCAGGTCCTGGAGCGCGGCGTTGACGTCCTCGAACCGCTCCGGCCGGATGATGCACTCGATCTTGGTCATCGGCTCCTCCAGGCGGATGATATCAGACCCGGGTGCGTTCCAATGACGCGAGTAGAGCGGCGAAGTCGACGGCGAACGAGCAATGGTGCCGTAATTCGTAATCCGTGATGCGTAACGAAGCCACTCTGGCCCGGTGGGCTTTACGCATTACGAAGCACGCATTACGCGCTCCCGGGTAGCCCACGCACCTCGGAATTACTCGCTCGACCGGATCGCGAATCGCACCTTATCAAACCCTATCGGCAGGACCCCAGGCCCGCCAGGGTGAAGTTCGGCGCAGTAATCCGACCTCTGGGAGCTCACCCGATGCCTGGTATCCATTCCGTTAGCCATCTCTTCGCCCTCGCACTGCTATGCACCGCGGCGGCCGGCACCCTGGGCCACGCCGCTCCGGAGCCGGCCACCACCGTGACGGGCGAGTCGCTGGTCCTCGTGGGCACGGAGCCCGGGCAGCTCTGGCGGGGGCGCGCGGAGCGGAAGGGGCTGGTGGTCCGCAGCACCTACACCCCCGGCCAGCCGGCCACGGTCACCTACGTGGAGGGGAAGGACTACGCCGTCGACTACGACAAAGGCCAGATCCGCCGCCTGGACGGCTCCCGGATTCCGGACTACGCGAAGAACTCCCTCTACGGCCAGAAAGACTTCAACCACAGCAACTTCCCCGGCTTCGGCAACTACCGCGAGTTCGTGTTTGTGGACTACCAGCCTCGCGAGCGGGCCACGTGGCCGGTGCAGGCAGCGCAAGACCGGCTGCTCCCCCGCACCTGGGCTCGCCTGCGGGCCGGTGAGCCGCTCAAAGTGGTGGCATTCGGGGACAGCATCACCGCGGGCGGCGACGCCACCGCCCCGGAGCTGATCTACTGGCAGCGGTGGGTGAGCGCACTGCGGCAGCGCTACCCGAAGGCGCAGATCACCGCCTTCAACGGCGCCACCGGCGGCGATACCTCCGTCCAGGGCCTGGCGCGGCTGGAAGAGAAGGTGCTCCAGCAGAAGCCGGACCTGGTGCTGGTGGCGTTCGGGATGAACGACCAGAACGTGGGCTACGTGCCGGTAGACCAGTTCGGGCGCAACCTGGGCACGATGGTGGACCGCATCCGCGCCACCGGCCCTGCGGAGATCGTGCTGCTCTCGAGCTGCCTCCCGAACCCGAACTGGCACTGGACCTCCGGCAAGATGCCCGAGTACGGCGCCATGACCCGCCAGGTAGCCGCCGAGAAGCAGTGCGCCTTCGCGGACGTGCTCACCAACTGGAAAGCGGTGATCGACCGGAAGAAGCCGGAAGACCTGCTGGCCAACAACGTCAACCACCCGAACGACTTCGGCCACTGGATCTACTTCCGCACACTGGAGAAGCTGGGGCTCTGATGGCTGGTGGCTGGTGGCTGGTGGTTAGTGGCTAGTGGGGGCGAGTCCGGCATGTGTACTTGCTAATCGCTACGGCAGCCGGTACGATTGCTTTTGACACCTCCCTCGCGCCAACCACCACCTATGCCGCCGCTGTATCCCCTCCCACGTTGCTTCTCCCCGCTCACCCTCTGGCTCCTGCTGGCGCTGCTGGCCGTGGCGCTGCTGCCGTGCCGGCCCACCCGAGCCGCTGACGAAGCGGAGCTGCGTGCCCCGATCACCGCGTTCCTGAACGGGATGGCGGCTCGCGAGCCGGAGGCTGCGATGGCCCCGTGGAGCGGCAAGTCCCCGTACCTCACGGCCACCCGTGGGAGCCTGGTCGCGCAGGCGAAGGCCTCGACCGCGATCCGGCTCCGGGACCTGCGCTGGGCGCGGACCTGGGAGAACGCGCAGGGTGCGTGGGTCCGCGTGACCTTTACGCTGGAGACGGTTCCTACAGGCAAGACGGAGCCGGCCACCACCACCGAGCGCCGCACGTTCCAGCTCGTGTCGGAGATGGGCGCGTGGCGGATCTGGCGGTACGTGGGCTCGGAGCGGGCGCTGGCGGAGGACCTCCTGCCGGCGAGCGACGAGGAGCGAGCCCGTCTACTGCGAGAGGATGCGGAGCTGGTTACTCCCGCGCTGATCCGGCAGCTGCGCCTTGCAGCACGCGATCTCGGCGCAAAGCTGCCGGTCGAAGAGCAGGCACGCCGGTATGCGGTGATCCTGGAACTGGCGGAGCGCGTGGGCGACGTGCCGGAGATCGGGCGGGTGTTCCTGGCTCGTGGCGGCTTCTGGTATCAGGCGAGCCGGTATCCCGAGGCGGCGGCGGACTACTCCCGCGCCGCGGGGTTACTGAAGGGGCTTGCAAACGATGATGGCTATGCCGTAGCGCGCTTCAACCTCGGCATGGTCTACGTCTACCAGGATCGCTTCCGGGAAGCGCTGGCGGAGTATGAGGCCGCGGCAGCGGTCTATCAGGCATCGGGGGACCGGGCGCGTCTGGCGCAGGCTCAGTACTGGATCGGCTACTCACGGCACTCGCTCCTCGATCACGCGGGCGCGTTACCCGCGTATCAGGCCAGCGCGGACCTCACCCGGGAGTTGAAAGACGGCCCCGGCGAGGCACGTGCGCTCCGCAAGGTGGGAGACATCCTCAAAGTGCTGCGCCGGGATGCAGAGGCCCTGCGCGCGTGGGAGCGCAGCGCAGACCTGTACCGGGACGCCTCCCAACCCCGTGCGGAGACGGAGGTGCTCTACGACGTGGGCCTCACCGCCGGCGTGCTGGGCGAGTACGTGCGAGCCTACCAGGCCCAGATGCGGCGCCTCAAAGTGGCCACCACCCTCGGCGACCCCCGGGTGGTCGCGGACAGCCTCGCCGCTCTCGCCCTGACGCTCGGGACCCTGGGCAAGGTTGCGGAGGCGGCGCAGTTCCTCGTGCTGGAAGTGCCGATTCGGCAGCGGATCAAGGATGCATCCGGCGAGTCGCGCGCCCTGCGGGACCTGGGCGATGCCCAGCGGGACCTGTTCCAGTTCCCGCTGGCGACCGAGAGCTACCAGAAGTCGCTCGAAGCGAGTCGTGCCGGCAAAGATCCGGACCAGGAGGCCCGGACCCTGCTCGCCTTCACGCGTTTGCAAGGCGAGTTAGGCGACTACGTGCGGGCGGCTGAGTCCGCGGAACAGGCCCTGCGCCTCTTCCGCGAGCTGAAGCTCCCCTCGCAGGAAGCGGACACCATCCGCGAGCTGGGGAAGCAGTACCGCGCGCAGGGTCGCCACGCGGAGGCGCTCGCGCAGTTCGAGGCCAGCCTGACCCTGGACAAGCAGGCCAGCGACCTGTTGGGTGCCGCCCGGGACCTGGACGAGGCGGCGCAGGATCACCTGCTCACCGGCCGGTTCGCGGACGCGCTCGCCCTCTACGAAAGTGCTCTCAAGGTCTACCGCGCCGCGGAGCTGAAGCTGGGGGAGGCGGACATCCACAACAAGCTGGGCGCCACACTCCAGAAGTTGGGCCGCTACACGGAGGCGGAGGCCGCGTTCCGGAAGAGCCTGGACCTCTCCAAGGAGCTAATGATCGAGGCCGGTGAGTACCAGGCTCGCGCCAACATCGCCGGGCTCTACGCCGCTACCGGCCGCTACACCGAGGCGCTTACCGGCTATGGAGAGGTCCTCACCGCGTTCCGCAAGCAGGGCTCCCGCAGCGCCGAGGCCATCGCGCTCACGAACCTG
>JAJFMS010000008.1 GCA_020696885.1 Armatimonadota bacterium
TGGTCGTCCGCTCCTTCGCGCACGCAGTCAACGATCACGAGCGCGCCATCAGCCACGTGCTCACCGGCGGCACCGACCCGCAGGGGCAGTTCCGCACCGGCTTCGGCATGGGCGCCGCTGTCGCCCGCCTGGCCGGGCAGAGCGATCCGGCGTCCGGCATGCTGCGGCACGCGGTGCTCACCTCGCCTCATCGGGACGGTCAGTACGCCCAGGAGCTCCGGCGAGTGGTCCGCGGCGCCCGCGGCGGCACCCTGGGTGCCGCCTGCGATCCGTTCGAGCAGGCTGCCGGAGCCGCCCCGGGGATCCGGCTGGAGACCAGCGCCGCCCGACTGGCGGACCGCCAGGCCCTGCTGCAGCGGCTCGACCTGGCGCGACGGGAAGCGGAGCCCTCGCTCCCGGTTTACGGCGAGCTGCAGGCGCAGGCGTTCGAGCTGCTCACCGGCTCCGCTTCCCGCGCGTTCGATACGCGGTGGGAGACCGCCACGGTTCGGGAGCGGTACGACACCTCCATGGTCCGGGTGGGCAAGAAGGTGCTCGAGCCCTCCACGCTGGGCCACCAGATGCTGGTGGCGCGGCGCCTGGTGGAGCATGGGGCTAACTTCGTCACCGTGCAGAGCGCCGGCTGGGACATGCACGCGGACGGCAACAACCCCGGCGTCCTCGACGGGATGCGGATGCTCGGGCCTACGGTCGACAAAGCCGTCTCCGCCTTCCTGATCGACCTGGAAGCGCGTGGGCTCCTGGAGCAGACGCTCCTCGTGATCACCGGAGACTTCGGCCGTACCCCCAGGATCAACCGCAGCGGCGGGCGGGACCACTGGTGCCGGCTCTCCACGCTGGCGCTGGCGGGTGGCGGCCTGCGCGGAGGCCAGGTAATCGGTCAGTCCGACAACACCGGCGCGGAGCCCGCGTCAGACGCGATCACTCCGGCCCACCTCTTCTCCACCGTCCTCCACCACCTGTTCGACGCCGCCGCGCTCCGCGCCCGCGCGGATCTTCCCACCGAGGTGAGCCGCCTCCTCGAGACCGCGCCGCCGTTCTAAGAGGATAGTTGGCAGGAACCCAAACGAATGTTTGTACCAGCGGTAAGACAGGCATCCCATCTCCCATCCTGTCAGTTCCGTAAATCCTGTCCAAAAGTTCTGGTTGGAGCCGTCAAGCGCTCCGGAGCATCTCCAGACCGCGCATGGTGCCGGTGCTGGAAGCGAAGCGGTCCGTCTCCAGGCCAAAGCGCTGGAGGACGTTCACGAAGAGGTTCGGCAGCGGATAGTTCCGCTCGCGGTCGAACACCAGGTGCTGCCCGTGCCGGAACCCGCCGCCGGCGAACAACACCGGCAGGTTGGTGGTGACGTGGGTGTTGGCGTTGCCCAGGTTGCTGCCGTAGAGCACCATCGTGCGGTCCAGCAGCGTCTCCCCGCCCTCCTGGTGCGACTTCAAGCTTGCGAAGAGGCCGGCCAGCAGCTTCATGTGCTCGCTGTCGATCCGCTCGAGCTGGGCCAGCTTGTCCGGGTTCTTGCCGTGGTGAGAGAGGTTGTGGTAGCCGTCTGACACCGCTTTCCCCTGCACCGTGATGGCCGGGGAGTTGACGCTGTCCAGCATCAGCGTGATGTTCCGCGTGGAGTCGGTGGCGAAGGCGAGCTGCGCCATGTCGTACATCAGCCGCACTTTCTCCACGTACTCGCGGGAGTCCAGCGGGTCGACCGGCGGCTTCACGTTGACCACCGGGCGCGGCTTCTTCTCCCACTCGGCGGACTGCAGCAGGCGCTTCTCCAGCTCGCGCACGCCGGTGAAGTACTGGTCCAGCCGCTCGCGATCGCGCGTGCCGACCTTCCGCTGGAGCTGCCGGGTCTGCCCCGCCACCGTGTCCATGATGCTCCGACCCAGCGCCAGGCTGCGGGCCTGGGCGCGGACCTCTTCCGGCGTACCGCCCAGGAACAGCTTCTTGAACACCTCGGAGGGCTTCGTCTCGCACGGCAGCAAGACGCCGCCAGCCGTGCAGGAGAGGCTGCGCACGCTGTTGACGTTGACCCCCAGCGTGAGGGACGGGAAGCGCGTGAGGTGACCCACGCGCTCGGCGATGAACTGGTCCAGGGAGATGCTGTTGCGGAAGCCGCCGCTGGAGGGGTGCGGCGCGGCGGTGAGGAAGCAGATGTCCGCCGGATGCCCGCCGTCCACGTTCGGGTGCCAGACGCCGCTGCAGACGGTGAAGTCGGAGCGGAACTCCCGGAGGTGCTCCAGGTAAGGGGAGAGTGTGTAGTCCCGGCCCACCTGGTCCGCGGCCGGGAAGAACTTGTCCGGCAGGAGCCCGAGGTTGTTGCAGACACCGAAGAACCGGCGCGGGGGAACGGCAGCGGCGTCGGTCCGGGCAAACGCCGGCTGCATCGCGTCCAGCAGCGGCAGGCCCAGTAGCACGCCGGCTCCCTGCAGGAAGTGGCGCCGGGAGAGCGCGCCGGCCGTGGAGAAAGCTACCTTTTTCATCCGCTTACTTGTTCCTGAAGAGCTCGCTGGCCACGATACCGTGGATCAGGGACTTCACCCCGTAACCACCGGAGGCGGCACGGTCTAGAATCGCTTCCACCTTGGGACGATCGCTGAACCGTGCCGGCGCCCCCGTGGAGTAAGTCACGAGCTGGCGCGTGAGGTTTCGCGCGATCTGGCGCTCGTCTTGCAGCAGCAGGCGCTTCAACTCCCGCACGTCCGCGAACTTCCGCCCGTCCGGCAGCTCGCCGGAGGGGTCCACCGACTGCGCGGGGTGGAAGATGAACGGCTGGCCGTTCTTGCCGTAGCCGGGCACCTTCGGGCCGTCGCCCAGGGCGCGGTAGCGGTCCCGCCAGCCGCCGAACACGTCGAAGCTCTCCAGCGCGAAGCCGGGCGGATCGATCCGGGCGTGGCAGGAGCGGCAGGTCGGCTCGGTGCGGTGCTTGTCCAACTGCTCGCGGATGGTGGTGGCGCCGCGGATGTCCGGCTCCACGGCGGGGACCGCGGGCGGCGGGGGCGGGACCGGCTGCCCCAGGATCCGCTCGGTGATCCAGGCGCCGCGCACCACGGGAGAGGTGGTGGTGCCGTTGGCGGTCACCTTCAGCACGCTCGCCTGGGTGAGCAGGCCACCGCGCACGGAGTCCTTCGGCAGGGTGACGCGCCGGATAGCGGAGCCCTGCACGCCCGGCAGTCCGTAGAGCGCGGCTAGCCGCTCATTGATGGTCACGAAGTCACTCTGCACCAGGTTCCGGGCCGGCAGGTCTCCCCGCACCAGCTCCGAAAAGAAGGCCCGCGTCTCCGCGACGGAGGACTCGGTGAGGTAGTCGTCCAGGTAATAGTCGGAGTAGAGCGCCTCATCGGGCGAGCTGTCGCCGGTCTTGCGCAGGTCCAGCCAGTAGTCGAGGAACGCGTCGAGGAACCGCTGCGCCCGCGGATCGGCGAGCATGCGGTCCGTCTGCGCGGCAAGCTGCTTCGGATCGTGCAGCGCGCGCCGGTCCGCCAGGGAGCGCAGTGCGGCGTCCGGCGTCCCGTTCCAGAGGAAGTAGGCGAGCCGCGAGGCCAGCGCGTGGTCGTCCAGCGGTCCGGGCTGCTCTTCCAGCGTGATGAAGGCGGGGGAGCAGAGCACGCCGGTGTACGCAGTGAGAAGCGACTCCGTGAAGCTCGCCCCGGTCTCCAGCGCCGTATGGAACAGCTTCACGAACGGCTGCGTGTCGGCCTCGAAGACGGGGCGCCGCAGCGCGCGCTGCGTGAAGGCGCGCACCAGCCGCTCCCCATCCTTCACCGGGTCCTTCGGGACGATCTCCACCTGGCCGTCGCTGCCGGCCTGGAGGGACAGGTCGCCCGCCAACAGGCGCTGCCCGGAGGTGGGCCACGCTTCCAGCAGCGGCCCCTCCACCTCCAGCCAGTGGTAGGCCACTCCCGGCTGGCCTTCGGGGGTCGCCAGCGGGTTGTGGTAATTCGGCGGGCGCGAGCGGAAGAGCCGGGCCGCGTCCGGCATGATCGTCTCGCCCTTGAGCATGACGACCTCCAGCTCTCCCTGGCTGGACTGCGGACCCAGGTCGATGCTGCCCAGCTTCCGCAGCTGGTTCGGCGGCGAGGAGGCGTAGAGGCTCACCGGCTCTTGCGTGCGCCCGGCGGAGACCTCCGTGCGGCTGGGCCGCCACCAACGCTTCTCGCTCTCCGGCGCGGCCCAGAAGGTGTGCCCGCGCAGCCGAAGCCGGTAGCGGCCGGCGACAGGGGCGCGGAACCGGTCGAACTTCGGCTGCAGCGGCTCGTACGCGCCGGCGACCACGCCCATCGACTCCAGCTCCCGCTTCGCCGGCTCTTTCGCGCCCACAGTAATCGGCGCGCTGCCCATCAGCGCCGGCACGTCCGCCGCGTTCTCCAAAATCGGGAAGGTCGCCCGCTCCGGCGACTGGTTGAACACGCTGAACTTCGCGGCGTTGCCGAACGACCGCATCTCCCGCGCGTAGTAGCGCTGCGTGGTGGTGGCCGGCCGCTCCGGCTGCGCCAGCGCTTCCCGCAGGGCGTAACCGGCCGCACTCAGGTAGCGGCTCATCTGCACGTGAGAGACGTCCAGCGCGTCGCCCACCTTGTTGAAGCGGGCCGCCAGCCCGTCCTCCGGCAGCATCTCCTTCACCTGCAGCCACGGCGCGCCCAGGAGGTCCCGCAGGGTGTTCTCGTACTCGTAGCGGTTCATCCGCCGCCAGGTGGAGCGCCCCTCGCGGCGAACCTTCGCTTCATCCGCGGCCAGCAGCGGGGCGCGGAGGGCAGCCAGGAACGCCTGGCGCGCGGCGGGGGTGGGCTGCGCGGCTCCTTTAGGCGGCATCTCGCCGGCCGAGACCCGGTCGAACACCTTCACCCAGGTGTTGAAGCTGTCCGCGCTCGCGGGGCGGAGCGGAGCCTTCAGGTCGGCGTGGCAGCGGAGGCAGTTCTGCTTCAGGAACCCGACGGCCGTCGCCGGGAGGACCGCCGCAGCCGGGCCGGGACGCGCGGCCGGGGCCTTGCCGTAGCCCACCGAAGCGCCCACCAGCAGCAGGACCCCGCCGCAGAGCGTCAGCAGCCCCAGCGATGAGCGCTGGCGCCTACCTGGATCAGACATGAGCAATCCCTATACCACACATCAGGAGGAGCGACTGCTCCTCTGATTCGTCATCGCTGCCGCAGACTCCTGATTGAGAAACTACCGCGCACCGCGTCCGGAACCTGTCAGTCTGGTCGCTTTAGCTCGAGGCATGTCCTCACCGCGGGCCCGTGCTCTTGCACGAACCAGAGTGCGTACGCTTTGCCATCCTGATCGGAGCGCTTGAAGAGACGGTCCCGATCGACGTGATGGCCCACTCCATGGACCAGGACGTCAGCAAGAAAGCATTGGCGGTTCATCCGGTCAAAAACCCGGCATCACCCTACGGCGCGTAGCGCGGCACCACATGATAGTTGGTGGACCGCACGTACTTCGGCGGGGCCTGGGGGTCGAGTAGGTAGAACTCGAAGTCGAGGGCGGGCATCCGGCTCTTCGGCCCCAGCGGGGTGGTGGGAGGCCCGAACCGGCCGAAGCCACCGATCCGGCCGGCGCCGACGGTGGCGATGGTGGCCGTGAGGTTGCCCTTGTCGTCCTGGAAGGCCTGCACCTCTACCTCGCGCTGCTTCACCTTGAAACCGCCGCGCAGGCCGGGCAGCGACTCTGGCGTCGGGATGCGGAGGCAGTCCGGCCGGCTGAGGTCGTCGCCGGGAGCGGAGAGCGCCAGCGCCAGCGCCTTGCTCTGGAGCGGGGTCATGTCGTCGATGGTGAGCATCTCCAGCGCGCGCTGGCGCTGCGCTGCGGTGAGGCTGGCCCACAACCGGAGCTGATGCCGCGCTTCGAAGAGCCCGCCGCTGGTCCAGAGGGGGGACAGGCCGGTGCCCTCCAGGTAGTAGCCCCAGAAGTCGGTGAGCCCGCGGCACTGGGCGTCCGTGAGCGCCACGCTCAGGGCGGCGTAGTCGTCCAGCACCGGCTCGGGCCGGGCGCTCATGCGTTTTCGGAACGGCTGCAGCACCCGCTCCGGCACCTCCGCGGCCCGGTCGTAAGCGCGCGTGGTGCTCTGGAGCAGGAGGCGTTTCCCGTCCCGGGTCCAGCCGTAGTCCAGCTCCCGCGCCACCATATCCAGCAGGTCGCCCACCGTCTTCAAGCTCTTGAGCTTCGCGGGGGTCAGGCGCGCGCGGGTGAAGCTATCCGCCACCACCGCCAGCCCGGTGGCACTGTGCACGAGGTCGCAGACCTCCCCCAGGGTGACTGAATCGGGCCACTGGTTGAGCAGGTAGCCGGTAGCCCCCGCCTCCCGCACGGTGGGTGGCACGTGGGGTACGAGCTTCAGGTCCAGTGGTCGGGCCAGCTCCGGATCGTCCTTGGCCGCAGCTTCCGCCGGGCGACTCTCGCGGACGGCGGGAGAGCGAGGGCGCCAGTTGAGCATGCTGGTGGAGCGGTCCGGCAGTACGGCAACCAGCTCCACGTAGAGGCGGAACTGCCGCGCGCCGTTCGGGCGCTCCCGGTCCCGCGCCCCTTCTTCCAGCGTAAACGTGATGTCCGCGTGCCGCTCGTGCTCCTGAATCTGGTCCGCGTTGGCGGAGTAGCTCTTCAGGGCCTCATGGGTGGCCGCCACCACCTGCCGGGAGAGACTCTGATGGCCACTGGACAGCCGGAGGAACCCGTTCGTCCGCAGCGCCTGGATCTGGACCGGATTCAAGGATCGATAGATGCGGATCGCCACCGGAACTGCCCGACTATGGCGGCGTAGGTCCGCCATCAGGGCCAGTTCTTCTTCCAGCTCCTGCCGCCGCTCCGGGGTGAGATCAGGCGCTTTGAGACCCCGCTCCGCCTCCCGCTGGCGGGCGCCGACCGCGTCCTCCGGCAAGTCCGCCACGCCGGCCAGCCGCTCCATCCACCGCTGGATGCCCTGCCATTCCTCCTGGCGCTGCCGGTCTCGCCGCCCGCGCGCGGCCTCGGGCTCTATCAGCACGTAGCCGGTTTTGCCCTTGATCCACCCCAGCTCCAGATGGCGGGCGATGCGGGTGAGCAGCTCCCCGGCTGGCGCCCGATCTTCGTAAACGGTGACCTTCTGATCCCCGGTGGCGCGATCCGTCACAAGCGGCACGCCGATCTTCCGGCCCAGCGCTCCGAGCAGCTCGCCCAGCGGCCGGTCCTTCTCCGCCACGTCTACCAGTACTGCCAGGCGCCGGTCTCCCCGGAAGAGCTCGGCGAGGGGAGTAGGGGCTGCCGCGCGCGCCGGCTTGTCTTGCGCGAATGCGCTCACCGCAAACGATGCCGCGGCCAAAGTCACCGCCAGAGTAGCGAAAGATCGTCTCACCGTGCCCTCCTTTGCCCGTTGGATGCGGGATCGGCGCGGAGCGTTACAGGCCGCGTGCGGATTCACTGGATCAACGGGCGAATGGATGTTGGTCCATCCGTGTCACTGCGGAGCTTGGAAGCTTCGTACTCCATAGACGTCGTGCGAATTGGGCTGTGAGCACCAGGGCTTACTGGTTCTCCCTCTGGCTGCCGAGCGAAGTATAGGGAGTGCGAGGCTTCCAAGGCTCGCAACCACTCCATAAACGTGGAACAGTGCGGGCGGCAAGGTGGCGTGCTCACCGCGGGGCGGTTGCGGGCAAGCTACAGCCGTGCGAGCCAGGGATCCCCAGGGCGCCTCCCAGGGCTGGCAGAGCGGTACTACCGTTTGGGAACGGGCGGACGGTACGGCTTTGCGAGTGCGGCACCGTCCTCGTTTCCAGGGCAACCACGACGGATGCCCCTACTGAGCCGTTCGTCCTTGAGCTCACCTACATTTCGCGGGCACACCCGGCGAGGCGGCGACTCCAATTGGGAGCCGTGCCCGGATGCCTCCGGCCCCCTGCGGCAATCGTGCTCTCGCAGTCACCAGTTCGCCAGTTCGCGCCTGCCCTCGGCTGCTTTTGCCGGGGTGTTTCGCGGGCAATCTCTCCGCTCTTAACGTTTGGTCTTGACGCTGGCGATGTTGGAATAGGTGCTGTTCAACGCCCCCAGGTAGGCGCGGACCCGGAACTTGTACGCGGTTCCCGGAGTCAGCGCGGTGATGGCCACCGCGGTGGTGTTGGCAGGCACCGTGCCGAGCTCCACGAAGACGCCGCTTGGCCCGGCCCCTTCCACTTTGAACCCGGCCTCGCCGGTGCTCTGGTCTTTGAAGGTGAGCGTGACTGCGGTGCTCCCGGCGGTGCCGGCCTGGGCTTTGGCTTTGAGGCTGGCGGGAGGCGGCAGCGGCAGCGTGACCGTGGAGGCGTTGGACGGCGCTGAGTTTGCGCTGACGCCGAGCGCTTTGATCCGGAGCGCCACCTGGTCGCCGGGGGTGAACCCGGTGAGGGTGAGCCTGGCGGCTCGCTTGTTCTTCTTGATGACGACGGTGGCGACTTCCTGGAACGCGCCGCCGTTCGTGGCGAACTCCAGGCGGAAGCCGGTTTCGTCGCTGGAGTTATCGGCCCAGGTGCAGCTCACCGTATTGGTGCCGGAGAGCGTGGCGACGAAGCTGCTGGGCGCCGTGGGTCCCTGCGCCGCAGGGATGGTCACGGTGACGTTGTTGGAGACGCCGGAGCTGCCGCTGGCGTTGAACGCCTTGATCCGCAGCGCGATCTGGTCTCCGCCGGTGAAGCCGGTCAACTGGAGCTGAACCGTGGTGGCGTTGGCCGGGATGTTGATCGACGGCTGCTCGGTGAACGTGCCGCCGTTGATGGAGGCCTCCAGCAGGAAGCCGGTTTCGTTGCTGGAGTTGTCGGTCCAACTGCAGTTGATCAGCGTAGTCCCCTGCAACGCCGCGTTGAAGTTGCTGGGCGCCGTGGGCGTTTGCGCGGGGCCGCCCGGGATGACTACCGTATCCGAGTTGGACGGCAGCGACTGCCCGGAGCCGTTCACCGCGCGGATCCGCAGCCCGAGCTGGTCGCCTGGATCGAAGCCGGTGAGGCTGAGCTGCAGGAGCGTGCTATTGGCGGGGATGGTGATCTGCGGCTGCGGCAGCCACGGACCGAGGTCGAACGAAGCTTCCAGCAGGAAGTGCGTTTCGGTGGTGGCGTTGTCCGCCCAGGTGCAGTCCAGCCGCGTGCTGGAGATCAGCTCGGCATCGAAGCTGGAGGGCGCGCTCGGGACCGGGTTGCCGCCGGGGATGGTGACCGTGTCCGTGTTGGAGACGGGAGACTTGCCGCTGCCGTTCACCGCCTTGATGCGCAGCGCCAGGACATCGCCCGGGTTGAAGTTCGTCAGCGTGATCTGGGTCGACGTGGCGTTGGCCCCAATGGCGATCTGCGGCACCTCCGCAAACGCGGCCGCATTGATGGAGGCTTCCAGCAGGAAGCTGGTCTCGTTGCTGGAGTTGTCGGACCAGGTGCAGTCCACGGTGGTGGCGTTCACCAGCGACGCGTCGAAGTTGCTGGGCGCCGCCGGCAGGGTGCCGCCGGCCCCCGGCACCGTGAAGTCCTCCACCGGGTTGGTATCTTCCACGCCGGTAGTGAAGGCGTTCACGCCCATCCCGTGCGCGGCGAACGCGAACCAGATGTCGGCCGTATTGCTGCCGGTAAAGCGGGTCTGATCTGCGGTGAGCAGCGCGTTGCGGAAGTCCAGGAAGGTGGGATTGTCCGGGCAAAGCTTGCAGGCGTCGATGAAGAGCTGCATCGCCCGGCTGCGGCCTTCCGCGAAGCCGAGACGCGTGACGAACCGCCCGTAGGTCTGGAACATCGCGTTGCAGATGATCTCACCGGCCAGGTGGATCTCCGGCCCGAAGTTGGGGATCACCTCGCCAACGTCGGCAAAGGTGCGGTTGAAATTGGCGCGGTTGGCGCTGTACGGCTGGCTGCGGATGCCGCCCGCGAAGTCGTTGACCAGCCAGCCGCCGCTGGGATGCGGCTGGGAGAGATCATCGCCGGCCTGGGCGTGGACCATCAGCGCCTGGAAGTCGCTAAGCCCTTCGCCCATGGCGCCGCCCTGGAAGCCACCCAGCCCGTCGCTGTTGCCGATGAGGCGGTTGGTGAGCCCGTGCCCGAACTCGTGCGCGATCACGTCCGCCGCGAGGTCACTGTCCCGCCGGGGGCTGGTGAGGTCGAACTCGAACATCCGCATTACGGCGTTCTGGCCGTCCGGCGGGGTGGAGAAGTTGGCGTTGTTCCGGCTGGGCGGGTTGGAGTCCGCGCCGAACTGGGTAGCCGCGAAAACGTGGTCGTTCCCGAGGCCGCCCTGGCCGAAGTTGTTTTTCTGGAAGTTGCCGGCGGCCTCGTTGAAGCCGAAGCCGTACCAGACGTCGTGGCACCGGTTGTTCCAGTAGAACAGGTTGACGATGGCGGCCTGGCGATAGGTCACCGGCTCCAGCGCAAGGTTCAGGGCGAAGTTGAAATCGCCAGTCGCGGCGACGGCGGGGATGAAGTCCGCCAGGTTCCGGAACGAGCCGGTGCTGACGTTGTTGGCGTCCGTGGAGACCTGGGCGCTGCCGCCCCACCAGTCGCGGTGGGGGTTGCCCACGGCAAAGAACTCGGAGCCGTCGAAGGTCTTCACCACGCGGGCCAGCACCGGCGGCGTGCCACCCGGGAACGGGCTGCCGTCTTGCGGCGCTTCCCGGTCGAACACCGGCCCCTGGGCCTCATCCGTGTAGTTGTTCTTGAGCAGCAGCGCACCGGTGACGGCATCCACCGCCACGTGAAACACGTCCGAAGCGCCGCGTCGCCAGAGGGTGGTCTCCCACGCCAGCCGCGTCTCGCCGCGCTTCACCGGCACGTAGGAGAGCTGCACCACCGGACCGCGCTCGTACAGGGTGTTGGCGGCGAAGACGCTCTTCCGCCGCGCCCCGGACACGGAGTAGGCCACGGGGGGCACCGAGGAGTGGAGAGCGGGTCCGGCGACGCCCACTGCCTCGGCGGCCGCCCGGAGGCCCTGCCGCGCGGAGAGCTGCGGGGTCACCGTGTTGACGGTGCCCGCCAGGTCCGGGATGGCCGCTCCTGCCACGGTGAGCAGCTCGCCGGAGACTTTCAGGTCGAACTTGACCCGGGCCTGCAGCACCGGGATGCCGCTGTGGACCGGCTGCAGCGTGAGGTGAGTGACGCCGAGATCCGGCGAGTGGTACTGGCGCACCGGCTGTAGGGCGGTAACGTCCGCGCCGGAGAGCTGGAAGACCGGCCGGTTGGCAGCCAGGAAGCCGCGGGCAATCGTGAGCGGCGACTGTGCCCCAGGGCCGGTAAGCGCGCCACCCGGCCGCCGGACCCGGCTGGCGCTGCCGGTGAGGGCATCCTGCCGTACTTCCACGCCTGTGAGCGTGGGTCCGTTCGGCGCTTTGACCGCCCCGGCGCTCACAAGGGTAGTGTGGCGCTGCGTGCCGGCTACGTCGAACTCCCTGCGCTGGTCGATCCGCGGGCCGGCGGGGGCCTGCGCGCTGCCCGGCTGCCCGGACGAAAGCGCGCCGAGGGCCAGGAGACCGGCCAGGACCCAGGCGCGGCCGTCGTGCCGGCGTGGTGTGGACTGCATGGGATGATCTCCGGTAGCTCGAACGTGCCGCGGCCCACGGCAAAAACTGGCCAGACGCGTGCCTCCGCCGCATCGGGGAGGGGCGGAGGGCTCTCGCTCATGAGGTATGGCGATTCACCCGAGCGGGCAACCTTACATCATTGGTAGGAGCGGCTCATCTTTCGATGGAGAGTTCCGGATCGGCGTGTGGGAGCAGTTGCCAGCTCTACACCGAGACGGAGATCGTCGGCCGCATCCGGTAGGCCGCCCGCTGGCCGATCCGTCCAAGCCAGACCTCCGCCGGGGGACTGTAAGCCCGCAGCCGCGAGACAGCCGGGTAGTCGTCCTCGTCGATCTCATAGCTCCCGCTCCCGATGCCGATGGCGACGAATCTACCGTCGTCCTCGGGCCGGAGCTCGGCGATCGAGGATCTCGGTCCCCAGCCGCGCAAGCTCGTCGGGGCTATGGGGGGTCGCGCTAGTGGGCATAGTACCTCCAGATGATGTGTCACCCACCGGTGACCGACAGTGCCGAACACCGTCATCTGCACTCGGGTCTCAGTAACTAACGAGGGCGCCCCGGTCTCCCGTGCGCCCTCGTTAGTTACTTCTGCCTTCCCCATCCGTGTGCATCTGTGGTTAATAGCCCAGACGCCACCGCGCTCTAATCGACGATCGTGAGCTTCACCTGCTTCTTGCCCCAGGCGCGGGCGCCGGAGCGGGAGTTGAAGCCCAAGTCCACGTGGTTGCCCTTGATGGCGCCGCCCACGTCCGCCGCGATGCCGTAGCCGTAGCCGGGCACGTGGAGCTTGGCGCCGAGCGGGATGATCTTGGGGTCCACGGCGATGATGCCGTAGCCGGCGCGCTTGCCGTTGCAGGTCTTGCCATTGGCGTACTTGCCGCAGCTTCCGGGGCCGGGATCGTAGGCGGTGGCGACCACGGTGATCAGCCGCTTGCCGGTGTAAGCGCCGCGGGAGCCGAGGAACTGCGGCTTGCGGGCCACCACGACCTGGGATACCGGCTCCCGGACGATCTCCTCGCCCACGGTGGAGCGGGACTCTTCCACGCCGTCGACGATCCGCACGCGATAGGTGACCCGCTTCACGCCGGGTCGCCCTTCCTGCATGACGGTGGGATGGTAGGGCCGGTTGCCGCGGCTCGCCGGGCGGATGACCGTCTGGTAGGGAACTTTCAACTCCGTGGCGGCTTCCTGGAAGGTGACGCGGGAGATGCGGATCACGCCGCCAGCAGGCAGGGCGGCATCCGGGGCCGGGGTCACCTCGTCGTCCGCGTCGACTTTCACACGGGCTTCGGCGAGCGCCTCGCGGACGGTGCGGCCGGTATCATCCACGGTGAGAGTGCGGCCATCGACGAGGATCCGGACCGTGCCGGCGCCGTGAACTGCGAGGGGGGTGAGGGCGAGCGCGACCACCGCGCCCAGAGAAAGGGCGAGTCCCGGGTGGGATCGCCTCGGCCGCCGGGGCCGGATTCGAGCAGCAAGCAAGAGGAGCTCCTTTCGTTGGCGCGACGGCGGTCCGGCGCTCCTGCCGGATTCCACCTCCTGGGCCCTGAACCCCGGAACCGCAAGCCCCCGGAAGGGCTGGCGCCTGGCTCAGGCCCGCGAAAGTACGGGCTGTCGGTGGCATCAGTCGTGGCTGGCGGTGCGAGGAACCCTTCGATTTCCCGGCACGCGAGCCCCCACCTATCCACCATGTCGGGCCGGAAGACTGCTTTCACCCCCGGCCGACGCGGGCGTTTTCCGCCCGGCCCCCGTTCCCTCCCAACTCTTCGATCTCCTGCCGGGTTTGAGGAATTCGGCCTACGGGTACGGATCACCGCTGCTGCCACAGGGGCCGCCAGCTTGCGCGGGGAGCGTTGGAGGAGCGATGGCCGAGACACTGTACGCATCATTTGCCAGCCCGGCGGACGCAGAGCGGGCCGTAGGCGCCCTGCTGGACCACGGCATCAAGGACGAAGACATCTCGCTGGTGGCGCACGAGAGCTACGGTCAGCCGGTCAGCCGGACGGTGGATGAGCTGGACGAGGACGATACGGTGGAGCATGACGATCCGGTCGCCGCGGCGAAGCACGGAATCAGCACCACCACGGCTGCGGACGCCGGATCGGGCGCCATCACCGGCGCCGGCGTGGGTCTGGGCGTGGGCGCCATCGCGGCCATCGCCTCTCTGTTCCTGCCCGGTATCGGCCTGATTACCGGCGGCGGCGCACTGGCGGCGGCGCTGGTGGGCGCAGCGGCCACCACGGCGGCCGGCGGAGTGGTCGGCGGGGTCACCGGCTACCTGAAGGACCAGGGCGTGCCCGATTTCCACGCGGAGCGGTACGACGAGACGGTGCGGGGCGGCGGCGCCGTGATCGGAATCCGGGTGCCCTCGAACAACGTGGACCGCGCGGAGATCGAAGACCTGCTGGGGAAGTACAACGCCCACGATCTCGGTCATTACGGGATGACGGTCTAGTGGTCATGCCAGGCCGGAGATGAGCCGTCGCGACGGTGTGGGAGTGTGGGAGTGTGGGAGATCGGGAGTCTCTGTTCCCCCATACTCCTATTCGCTCACATTTCTTTGCGGAGCCGATCAGAACTGCGCTGGCGGACCACTAGCCACGTCCGCCAGACCGGCTTTGCGAGAAGTGGTGCGCACGTCGGGGACACCGGCGCTCGGCGAGCGCCGCCTACAGGGAACCGGTGGTTTCCGCTTCGTGGA
>JAJFMS010000609.1 GCA_020696885.1 Armatimonadota bacterium
GGCACGGCTGCAAGAGCAACCAGATGCGGGGCTGGTGCACTGCGGCGTCGAAGACGTAGACGCGGACGGACGGCAACTCCGCATCCATGCGGACGGGATGGACGGCCCCGGATCTGACGTTGCGGACGAGATGTTGCTGTTCCGGCGCCCGACGGTGCTGGGCGGCGGGAGCGGCGTGGTGATCCCCCGGCGGGTGTTCGATGCGGTCGGCGGCTTCGATCTCCGGCTTTCTACCTCGGCGGATTGGGACCTCTACTACCGAATCGCCCGACGATATCCGGTGGCGTTCGTAGCGGAGCCGCTGCTCCAGTACCGGCTCCACGGGTCGAACATGCATGGCAACATCCACGCGATGGAGCGAGACATGCTGTTGGCCTACGAGAAGGCGTTTGCAGAGGAGCGGCGCCCGGTGCTGCGGCGGCGAGCCTACGGCAGCCTGCACCGCGTGCTTGCGGGCTCCTTCTTCGGCGCCGGTAATCATCGGGATTTCGTCCGGCACGTGTTGCGCGCGCTGATCTTTACGCCCGGTGCGGCCGGCTATTTTCTCTCGTTTCCCCTGCGGCGACTCCGCCGCCGCCGTTAGAGCCCTTTCAGTATGCCGATCCGGTCCCTCTACCTGTGCTACTTTGGCCTGCGAGAGCCGCTGGTGCAAACCCAGGTGCTGCCCTACCTGCGCCAGCTCCGGGACGGAGGCGTGGAGATTTCGCTTCTGACCTTCGAGCCGGGTCTGCGCCAGCGGTGGACCGAAGCCGATCTCGAGGCCTGGCGCACCCGGCTGGCGGCCGAGGGGATCGAGTGGCACTGCCTCGCGTATCACCAGCGGCCCACCGTTCCGGCCACGCTCTATGACGTGGTCGCCGGCGCCCGGTTCGCCGGGCGATTGGCCCGCCGGAAGCCGTTCGACGTGTTCCACGCCCGGGGGCACGTGGCGGCGGCCATGGGAGCGCTGGCCAAGCGCAGCCACGGCGGGCGGCTGATCTTCGACATCCGCGGCTTCCTCCCGGAGGAGTACGTGGACGCGGGCCGGTGGCCGAAGAACGGCGCCATTTACCGGATGGTCAAGCGCGCCGAGCAACGCCTGGTGCAGGCGGCGGACGGCTTCGTGGTGTTGACCGAGAAGGCCCGGGAGATCATGTTCACCGGCCCGACCGCAGTCCGGTCCCCGGAGCCGCCGGTGGAGGTGATCCCCTGCTGTGTGGACGTGGAGCGGTTCCGGGCGGCCGACGCCATAAGCCGGGCGGAGGCGCGGGCGGAGCTTGGAGTGGAAGGGCGGCGCGTGCTGGTGTACGTGGGCGCGCTGGGCGGCTGGTACCTCACGGAGGAGCTGGCCGAGCTGATCGCGGTAGCATGCCGGCGCGACCCCACGGTCTATCCGATGATCCTCACCCAGAGCGACCCGGAGATGATCCTGGGGCCGCTCGAGCGGTTGGGCGTGGCGCGCAGCCAGGTGCTGGTGCAGGGGGTCGAGCCGCGGGCGATTCCCCGCTATCTGAAGGCGGCGGACGTGGCGCTGTCGCTGATCAAGCCCTGCTATTCCAAGTTGTCTTCTTCCCCCACGAAGCTGGCCGAATACCTCGCCAGTGGGCTCCCCGTGCTGTGTAACGCCGGCATCGGTGACGTCGATGCCGTCATTGAAGACGATCGCGTGGGGGTGATCTTCCGGGAGCTGAATGCCGCCGGCTACGAGCGGGCGCTCTCCGAGATCGACGCGCTGTGCGGCGATCCGGAGGTGGCGGACCGCTGCCGGACCGCGGCGCGCGAGCGGTTCGACCTGGGGACGGTGGGGGGCACCCGCTACCGCCGCCTCTATGCCCGGGTAACGCACACTCCGGTGCTCAAGCCCGCAGAGGTGCCCGCATGATCAACGTCGACGATCCGGGCCTCGCGCAGGGCCTGATGATGTTCCTCCTGCTCTCGATAGCAGGCTGTGGGCTGCTCACCGTTACGCGCCGGCATTGCGACAGCATGAGCTTCCAGATCAAGCTGTTTCTCATCTCGTTCGCGCTGCGGTTCGTGCTGGCCGTCATCATCTACCAATTGGGCTTCGTCTCCGTAGTCGGCGACGAGGACGCGAGCGGCTGGCGGGTAGGAGCAGCGTTCCATTGGAACTGGGTGCACCAGGGCGTATCCTGGTTCGAGCTTCCGTTCGTAATGACCAAGGCGTTCGAAGGCACCAACCGGGGTTACCCGTTCTTGCTGGGAGCGATCTTCTTCGTCACCGACAGCCCGGTCCGACTGGTGGCCGCCGTCTTCAACTGCTTCTTCGGCGCGCTCACGGTGATTTTCGCCTACCGCACGGCCCGGAGCATCTTCTCGGACTGGGTAGCCGACCGTGTGGGGTGGTGGACCTGCATCTTCCCCTCGATGCTCATCTGGTCCGCCCTCACGATCAAGGAGCCGTTCGTGATCCTCCTGGAGACGATCGCGCTCTACGCGTGTACCCGGCTCCGGCAAGACGGGATCTCGATCCCCCACCTGATCGTGGGAGCACTCACGATCGTGCTGCTGATCCCGTTCCGCTTTTATGCCGCCTATGTGGTGGCGGCGGCGATCTTGCTGTCCCTCCTGGCGCCGGCGCTCTTCCAGCCGAAGAGCGGCGTGGCGGCTTTGACCCTGGTGGCGATCCTGGCCCCGATGATCGTGGGCACGGGCCTGCTGGCCCGGCACGAAGCGAGCTTCAAATCGTTCGATCTGGAACGGGTACAGACCATCCGTTCGTTCTCCGCGGGAGAGAACCAGACCGGCACCGGCTCCGGGGTGGAGACGAAGGATGTGCGCAGCTACAACGGCCTGCTGTACGGGCTGACGATCGGAGCGGCCCACCTCTTGATGGCGCCGTTCCCCTGGCAGTTGGGTGGGGGCAGCCTCCGGATGATTCTGACCCTGCCGGAGCTGGTGTACTGGTGGTGGCTGGTAAAGAACGGCCTCTTCCCCGGCCTGGTGTACTGCGTCCGCCACCGCCTCGCGGACGTCCGCGCCATGCTCCTCTTGCTGATCGGCTTCGGGCTGCTGTACTCGCTCACGTTCGGCAATGTCGGGCTCGTCTTCCGGCAGCGCGCCCAGTTGCTGCCCTGGATGTTCATCATCGCGGCGGCCGGGCTGGAGCAGCGGCGCCTGCGGCAGGACGGCCTGCTGGCCGGCCCCGCAAAGGCGGCGATTCCGGACCTGGGACCTCAGGCAGCCACGCTCGCTCCGGCCCGGTTGGGCCGTATCAACGGTTCGATCCGTCGCGGTTGATCCGCTCACCGTTAGCGCTATGACCCTACCCCGCCTTGAACAGCCTTCCGCGGATGCGCCGCTCAGCCGGCCGTGCCCGGTGTGTGAACAATCTTGTCCGTCCCAACCGATGGGCGAGAAGAGCGGCTTCGATTGGCAGCGCTGCGGGCGGTGCGGCAGCGCCTTCGTGGACCGGCTGCCCAGCGATGGCGAGCTCGACCGCATGTACGGGCTGTACTACGGACCGCAGAACCTCGAGCTGCCGCCGTTTTTGAAGGACCGGCTGCGTGACATGGTGCGAAAGTTCGATCCGTATCGCCAGGAGGGGCACCTGCTGGACGTGGGGTTCGGCGCGGGGCTGCTGCTGGAGACCGCGGAAGAGGCCGGCTGGCAGTGCTGGGGCACCGAGATCTCCCCGCCGGCGCTGGTGAAGGCGCGAGCGCGCGGCTGGCGGGTGTTGGAAGGGGATCTCTGCCGGATTCAGCTTCCCGGCGACCTGTTCGACGTGATCTGCCTCATCGAGGTGTTGGAGCACCTCCCGAACCCGATGGAATACATCCGGCAGGCGCTCCACCTGCTGCGGCCCGGCGGGATCATGTATGCCACCACGCCGAACGGCTGCAGCCTCAACGCGCGCATGCTCGGGTTGCCGTGGTCCATCTTCAGCCCTCCCGAGCA
>JAJFMS010000610.1 GCA_020696885.1 Armatimonadota bacterium
CAGCGGGACTACCGGAGCACTCGGCTGGGATGCGCCCTGTACCGAAGCCGGTCCTTCGCCAGCCGTGTTGACGCCGGTGACCACGTAGTAGTACGTGGTGCCGTTGCTGACGGCGGTGTCGGCGTAAGTCGGGTTCGCGAGCTGATCTCCTACCGTCGTGTACGGGCCACCGCTGGTGGTAGAGCGCTTCACGCGGTAGGTGGTGGCGCCGCTCGCGGTGTTCCAGGTGAGGTCCACGCGGGCGTTGCCCGCCACAGCGCTCAGGTTAAGGGGAGCGGCCGGCAGGGGAGCGGTGGCCGTCCCGGCGGGGATCACCAGCAGCGTGATGCTCTGGGCCGGCAGGGTGGTGGTAAGCGTGGCGCCGCTGAACGAGAGGTCCGCCAGGCGGCTGATCGCGTTGGTGGAGCTCAACTGCCACTGTTCGCTCCGACCGGCGGAGGTGAAGTTGGCCAGGCTCACGCTCACCGGCGCCGCGGTGGAAAGCTGCTTGTTGATGAGCATCACCGTGAGCGCGCCGTCCGTCGATCGAACCGCCCCGAAGCTGGAGATCAGATCGGGGCTGGGCGCGGCGGCCCGGACGCTGAGGTCGCCGAACGTCGACTTCTGACCGTCGTAGTTGCGGTACAGCTTCATCGCCTTGAAGGTCGGCGTCGACGGATCCGGATGGGTCCAGCGGTTGGCCAGGTCCAGGCTTTCCCGGCCGAAGATCCCATAGACGTCGGCCTGCGCGGTGGCTCCATTGATGTGACCCTCGGCGCCCCAGTTGTACTCCGTGATGCCGATACGCGTTCCCGGGTAGTAGGTGTTGACCCAGCCCTTCAAGCGGGGGAGGAGCTGCACCCGATCGTTCACCCAGGTCTCGTCCACATAATTCGGATCCCAGAGGGAGCGCGTGGACCGGTTGCGACGGAGCTGCATGGCGGAGCTGGTGTCGTTGCTGAACTCGCCGCCCTGCGGGTAGTAGTGCACCGTGAACACGTCCAGCAGCCGTCGCCCGGTGCGGGCCTCGTCCTGGCGGAGCTGATCCAGAAGCCAGGGCAGGTAGAGCTGGCCGCCGTGCGCCGCGCGGTCCGGCAGGTAGCCCCAGCCGTTCTTGTTGCCGTACTGCTGATCGTAGCCGCTGTAGAGGTAGCCGGCCCAGCCCCACTCCTCGGGCCCGACGACCTGGGCGGTCGGGTCCACGTCCTTGATCGCCGCCCCGTAGCTGAGGATCTTGTCCCGGATCTCGTCCATGCCGGCGCCCACGGGGTGCACGTCCCGGTGCGTGCCGTGCCAGATGCTGGGCTCGTTGTCCAGCACGTAATACTTCAGGCCGCCAGCCGCGCCTCCGCCCCATTTCCCCACCAGGTGGCTCACCCAGCCTCGCTGGAAGGCCGGGTCCGAGGGGACGTTGGCGTCGTTGGGGTCGTTACCCGGGACCGGTTGGCCGGTGCTCTGGAGGATGCCGTTCCCCGCGTCCGGGAACCATTGCCAGTCACTGCCGGTCTGGGCGCCGTACTTCGCAATCGAGAAGCTGGCGAGCTTCTGCCGGCTCGCGCCCACTTTCGCTACCCAGCCGATGGTGGGGATGGTGAGCATGGCTTGCGCGCCGGCGCCCCGACTGTTGGTGATGAACCGGTCACCGCGCTCGCCGGGGGTCGCATTCCCCTCCGCGATGCTCTCGTAGTACCAGTCATTACCGCGGTTGTCCGCGTTGAGCTGCCAGTTATAGCGGCTGGTGTTGTTGCCGCCCTCGCGGTTGAGCGGCGCGTTCAGCTCCGCCAGGATGGCGGTACTGGCATGAGCGACCCCGTAGATCTCGGGGTTGATCGGATGCCGGTCCGCCAACGCGTCGACGTTGATCACGACATTCGGGGTGCCTGTCTGCGCCAGAGGGCTGCTCCCGGCGAGCAGGGTCCCGGCGGTGGCAAGCACGCACAGCGGCAATAGCTGCCCGCAGCGCTGTATCAGGCGAAGCGCGGCGGAGCGGCGGTTTGAAGGGTCAATTGACTTCATTACGTGGTAGATTCTCGTGCGGCTCAGTGTCTATAGGTTTTGATCAATCGCGCGCACGGTCTGCCCGGCACGACGGTTGTATTAGACGAATTACCTGGCCAAAAGTGCTGAGAATTCCCGAAATCGTTACGATTTGGTTCGGGGTATTCGACGCAATAAGCCAAGTTATTAACTGGCAGTTTCTCGGAGAATCGGTGGGCCTTTGCATGGGGATGCCGCGTCGTACGCCGGAGCTACTCAGCGGTCCGGGGACGGTGTTCGGGTTTCCGGATCCCGGAGGGGCAGGTCGAACGCCCGTCGAGGCAGCGGCCCGGAGGTGCGCTGGAGCCGCGCGCCTTCGATCCGGACCGTGGTGCCGGCCTCCAGCAGGAAGCGCGCGCCCGTGGCTTCCATACTGATCGAGGCCCAGCTACGGCTTCCCACTTGCACGGTGTCTCCGGAGTGGAGTTCCACGCCGCGCCAGCTCTTGGCGGGTGGATGACTGCAGCGGATCACTACCGTCCCCTCTCTTGCCCGGACGATTGCGGTCGCACGCAGGTTGCCACGCGTGGGGGTACGGGCGCTGGAGGAGGCGGGGAGCCCAAGGAGTAGGGCAGCCAAAAACAAGGTCCGATGCATCGTCTTAGCCACCTGGAGGAACGGAAAGATCGCTAAGTTGGAGGTTCAACTCAATCGGTCCCCGTGCAGCAGCGCGCTCCCGCGCGATTCACCTAGATTGATCGGAAATAACTCCAGCAATTCAGAATGCGTGCCCGCGAATTCCAAGCTATTTGTGTGATCCGGGGCTCGATAGTGCACGCTCTGGATGGAAACCGGATTTACCAGATTATCGTGCGTGAACCATAAAGATCATTGATATCTCTGCCGAACATCGTCCCGAAGATGGCCGGAAGCTGGTTTCCGTAAGCCGTCACATACCGAGGCTTCCGGGTCTCGGCGCACCGGGCTGAGGAGTGCCACGATGTTCAGGATGATTAACAAGTATCTGCTGCTGACGCTGGTAACCGGCTCGTTGGTCGGTTCGGGCTGGATGGTATCGCGGGCCTACGCCGACAAGGGCGTTCCGATCGACGGGCGGATCAACAGTCTACCGGTAGCGGCGGTGGAGGGAACCCAACTGGACCTTGCGGCCGGTCAGCAGTGGAAGGTGCTCTATTTCTGGAGCGACACGTGCCCATGTGTCAAGCGCTGTGAGCAGGTGAACCTGGTGGCGCTTTCCAAGCAATTCCAGGGTCGGGTGAGCTTCTTTGCCGTCGCTTCCAACCGGTCTAATATCAGCTACCGTAACATCCAGCGAGCCGGTGGGGACGTCGAGCTGCCGCTCCTGCGCACCGCGGGTGGCGGCGGCTTCTGGCCCCCCTATCCGGTGGTGGTGGACGCCCGGCACCACGTGGCCGACGCCCTGGGTGCCACCTTTACTCCGGAAGTGTTTCTGCTGAGCCCGGACAACCGGCTGGTCTTCCGGGGCGTGCCGGACGACAGCAAGGAGTTCGAGGAGCGCACCGGCAAGCAGGGCCTTTCGAAGAACTACCTCCGGGACGCCCTGGTGGAAGCCATGGCCGGCAAGAAGGTTTCCCGGCCGGTGGTCCAGCCCAAAGGCAACTGCAGTATCGACCGCACGGACGCCGCCGCGTCCTGAGCGGCTCCTTCCGATTACGCACCGCCGCCGCCTGGTTACCAGGAGTCCGGCTGTTTCAGCCGGCCGGGTCCTTGTCAAGAACCACCGGCTGATACCGGCCCGCTGGATCGCGGGACTCCTTCGGCTGGCGGATGCGGCTGCGGAGATCACCGGGGGGCGCCGATCTATCGGTGTTTCACGGCTAACCGGGATTGCGATTGATCGCCACAGCACGATTGCCGCGGAGTCCCGGAGCCATCGAGCCATCCGGGCACGGCT
>JAJFMS010000611.1 GCA_020696885.1 Armatimonadota bacterium
GTGGATCTGGACGTCCGCGTAGGCCAGGCGGGGACCGTAGCGGCGCAGGAACTGCACGACCCGCGGCAGGGCGGCGTCTCGGGCCTCCTCTCGCCAGAAGAGCTCGAACTCGGGGGCGCCGCCGATCTGGGAGAGCGTGGCCGCCACGAAGTCGCACTTCCGGAACCGCACCGTCGTCTCCGGCCTGGCGCCCCGGGGATCGTCCAGGTACTGACCGCCGCTGGAGCCGATGCTGCTGACCGGCGTGGTGATACCCAGCCCGCCTTTCCGGTCCAGCCGCGCCGTACCCGCCGGGGAGCGATCCGCGAGGAGTCGGTAGAGGAGCACCCGGAACGCAGTGACCCCCAGGAGGGGTGAATGGACGAAGTCCTGGCTTACAACAGACGACCCCGCTTGTTTCTCCACCTCTTCCCGCCAGCGAGAGCCAGGGGCATTGAACAGGATCGACGCGGCGGTCCGGACGGCCGGATCGTTCGGGTAGGTCCAGAGCGGTTCGAAGATGCCCCGGCCGTCGGTCTTCGGCTCCGCAGCCAGCATCCAGTGGGTGTAATCGGGGAGCGCGTCCGCGTCCTTCCCTCGCACCCGGGCGAGGGTGAGCCGGCTGAGCCGCGTCGCGACGAACTCCGGGTCGAACCCGGCGGGAGCGTCCGGCTTGCCGCTCGGGTAGAACTGCTCACAGCGGTGGAATAGCCGGCGCAGCGTAGGGACCGCCGCCTTCGGGTCCCAGGTGGACAGGTAGAGCGCGAGTTCCACGGCGGCGGCGATCCGGGTGGAGTCCGGCGGGCCGGCCGAGAGCTCCGTCACGCGCTGTTCCAGCACGGCCGACACCGAGGGCTCGGTCCGGTTCCGCAGCGCCTCTCCCTGCAGGGGCGGCGTGCGGCGGCTTCCGATCGTGCCGAAGGCCGGGTGCTGTGGGCTGGTAACCTCCGGCTCCGACTTCGGGAACACCGGGAAGGTCAGATGTCCGGCCGCCTCCAGCCATCCCTCCGGGCCGGCCTGGTCGTCGCGTAGGGTCCGGTACCAGCGCTCCGCCTGCGTGCGGCCCTGGTTCTGCTGCCAGTAGGCCCGCACCTGCGCTGCGGTCTTCGCCCAACTCCTGCCGGCCCGGGGCTCCGGCCCGAAGCTGGAGGTTTTGAGGATGCCCGACAGTGCCGCATAGGCCGCGCTGCGAACCGGAAGCACCTCCCGGTGACGTTGGAAGTTGCGCGAGTAGTGGACTGAGCGGGTGAGCCGGGAGTCGTGCTCCAGGCAGTCGATCAGCGGACTGACGGCACGATCCCCTTCCCGGATCAGGGCCCGGACCAGCGGCGAATTGGAAAGAAAGGGGCTGCCCGGCTGCATGCGCTGCCGCTCCGCGACCTCCTCAAGGGCTCGGATCCGCGCGGCGATGCGCGAGTCCGGTGCGGCTGGCCGTGAGCGCCGCTCTTGGTCCCGCAGGAGCTCCTGAGGATCGGTGCCGAAGTCGACGTAGGGAGCCGGCTCCGCGACGCGGCCCACGTACCGGACCGGGCGTTTCAACCCCTGACGCGCCGCCTCCGCTTCCACGGCGTCCCGAGCCGGCGCCAGCAGCCTGGCGCCGGCCAGCGCGAGGGCATCATCGCCCCGGGCGTGCGCGCTGACGGTCCGGTCGAAGAGATACCAGAGCCAGTCCGAAGCCAGCTCCAGGTAGGGTCCCTGGTCCGAAGCCTGCGGCTGCCAGACGGACCAGACCCGCTGCGCCAGCCGTTCCTCGCCCAGCCGCAGCAGGAGACACATCTGCAGCGGGTTCGCACTGTCGCTTGCCAGCCCGTTGGCTGCGCCCATGCTCCAGTGCCGGTAACCGGTGCCGAGCCCGCCCTTCTTTTCCCGGTCGATGCGCTCGACGCCCGTTGTGACGTCCGCGCGCAGGTCCGCCGCCGCTCCCACGGAGAGGGCCGGGTACACCAGCCCATCCCAGCAGACGGCAAACCGCGGGCCGGCGCCGGTGGCCGGGAGCACCCAGCCGTGCGTGCGCAGGGGCTGCGCCGAGCCATTGGTGCTGCTGCCGGCCATGACCTCGATGGCGCGGTACTCACAGCCCCGGGGATCCGCCAGGCCCTGCTCGAAGAGGGTGGCCGTGGCCGCGAGCAGGGCCGGTGGAAGGGAGGTTGCCGGAGGCGTCCACGGACTGCGCTGCCGAGGCGGCTCCGGCCACGTGGGCGCCGCCCCGGCGCCCACGCGAACACCGGTGCTCAGCACCACCAGCAGCATCCCTGCGAGCACCGCGCGGGGGTTCCAGCTCTTCATCCAGCCTTCTCCGTTGGATCTCGGGGGGATTTACCACAAAGACACGAAGGCACTAAGAGAAGTTTCCCTGTCTCCTCTTCGTGCCCTTGTGGTTAAGAATAGGGCGACCCCGAGATAGCTCGATCGAGCAGCTTCTAGGACGCAGCCAATTCGGAGAAGTTTTCCTGTCTCCCCTTGTGCCTTTGTGTCTTTGTGGTGACGAATTGAGAACTAAGAATCAGATGCTCCGGGCTTGAAGCCCAGGAGGGTGCGGGTCAGCTCCCCACCTCCGTAGATCATCTCCTGGAGCGCCACGTCGAAGTCGGCGTCCGTTACCCGGATCGAGCTGGCCCCCGGCGCCTGCTCCGCGGCGATGAGGGCGGCTTTGCGGACCAGCTCCTGGATGAAGGCCGGGCTGGCGCCTTCCATCCGCGCGATGAGGTGCTCCGCGTCCTGGAGGTCCAGTGTCAGCCCCTCCCCGAAGAGGCCGAGCAGCCGGCGGCGGCAGTCTACGTCCGGCAGCGGGAACTCGATGGCCTGATCGATGCGGCCGGGACGGGCAGCGATGGCGGGCTCGATCGCCTCCGGGCGGTTGGTGGTGAGCAGGAACAGCACCTCCGTGTTCCCGGCCAGCCCGTCCATCTCGTTGAGGAGCTGGTGCAGCGTCACCTGGTAGGCGGGATGCCGCTTCTCGTCCCGCTCCGACGCGATGAGGTCCACGTCTTCCATGATCACCAGCGAAGGCGCCAGCATCCGCGCCAACTGGCAGCATTCCTTTACGCTCTGGAGCTGGTCGCCGGAGATCAGGATCGTGGTGACCTGGTCGAGAGACCCGGCCAGCCACTTCGCCGTGTAGGTCTTCCCGGTTCCGGGCTTGCCGTGGAGGAGCAGGCCGCGCTTGAGCGAGCGCCCGCTGCGCCGCATCAGGTCCGCGTTCCGGAAGAAGCTCACGGTGTTGCGCTCCAGCATCGAGAGCGTCTCCTCGGGGAGCACGATCTGCTCGCGGCGCACCTGCGGAAACCGGTGGAAGCGGACCAGGGAAAGCCCCGGCCGACCGGGAAGGTCCGCCTCGCATTCCAGGGAGATCACCTTCCCCCGGAAGACGTTCGCCGTGGCGATCCGCGCCCGCACCTGCTCCACGAACCGGGTGGCCAGCTCCGCGGAGGTGGCCATCACCTCCAGCTCCAGGCCCTTCCGGAGCATATCCGAGCGGACGTGGGCCACCAGCTTCCCTTCCGGCCCGTGGATCAGGTGGAGCCCGTTCTCCACGCAGCGCATCTGCTGATCCACGTCGATGTCCACTTCCCGGAACTGCGCCGCCGACAGCGTGGTACGCTGAAGGAAGTTATCACCGCCGATCAGCGAGCGGAGGTCGTTCTGGAAGTTCCCGAACATCGAGCTGTAGCCCACCACGGAGGCGCGGGCGCAGTTGGTCTCCACGTAATGGTCCAGGGCGAGCTGGAGGTTCGGGAGGTCCACCGTGGCGAAGGAGCGGTTCACGATCGGCAGGTCGCTCAGCTCGCATCCGAAGAACCGCTTCAGTTCCACAGCCAGCTTCCGGCCGCCGCCGCCCAGTTGGCGCTGCATCCAGAGGGTCACGCCCACGCACAGTCCGCCCCCTGCCAGGAAAGAGATCAGGTCGCTCAT
>JAJFMS010000612.1 GCA_020696885.1 Armatimonadota bacterium
CAGGATGGGGGAGGGATGGGCAGGGGTACGGTCTGCTTCCAAGCGAAGGTTAACCAGTAGGGCCGGACCTCCATGTCGGCCCCGTTTTGGGCCGCTCACCAACAAGTTGCCGCATCGGCGTTTCGAAAACACACTGTCGGGTACTCGTTTCCAATAGAATGAAGCTAGGGCGAGCGCCGGAATTGCCCCTTCAACGCGTAACCGTCGGAAGTCGCGAGAGACCGAAATGGCTGTTTTCAACCAGGTAGTTCCTAAAGGCCGCCGGGCGACGCAGAAGCCCGGCGCGCGAGTCGTCGTCCGTGGCGTACAGGGCGAGGAGACGAGACCTTCGTCGGCGGTTCGCGCTGCGATGGAAGCGGCCGGGGAGCGGGCAACCAACCAGGCGCGGGCGTCGCTCTTCGCCGCGGGGGTCTACCCGGTGATCTCCCGAGATGGCGAGCTCCTTGAAGAGCTCCCGGACGGCTCAACTCGCCCCTATATCGACCTGGCTCCCTGATGCCGTCGGAGCCATTGCGAGCGGTCGTAGTGGCGGGGCCGAATGGGTCTGGGAAGAGCACTCTCACCGAGATCCTACGCCCCAGCCCTTGCCTGGGGTTCTCGTTTCCGGACTGCTACATCAACGCCGATGAGATCGCCGCTGAGCTTCGCCGGGTGGCTCATCCCGATCCCGAGCGCGCGGCATTCCACCAGGGCCGGGAGTTGCGCCGCCAATACCGCGAGGCTCGGCTCCCGTTTGCCTACGAGACGGTGCTTTCACATCCCAGCGGTTTGCTGGATCTGCTAAAGCTGCGGGACGCCGGCTTCGAGGTGACCCTGATCGTTGTCACTACCGACAACCCTGACCTGAATGTAGCCCGCGTGGCGGGCCGAGTCCGGTCCGGCGGGCACTTCATTCCACCGGACCGGGTCCGTAGCCGTTATGAGCGCTGCATGCAGTTCGTGCCACGGGCCATCGAGACAGTGGCGGAGGCCTGGGTGTACGACGCGAGCGATCGGACCCGGGCCTCGATCTATTGCCAGGACGGCCGTGTCATTCCGGGGGGAACTCCGCCAGGCTACCTCAGGCATGGAGTGGTAAACGTCTTGCGGGATCGGGCCAGGGCCCGAGCAAAGCTGCACAAGATGGCTGCCGATCAAGGGTGGGTGTGCATCCCGGCTGACGAGGGTGGTGGCGAGTACCGGGGATTGTTGGTGCGGACCGCACTGCCGCATGCGTACGCCCAGCAGCTCTCCGCCGACAGGGTCGTGCTGCATGACGGGGCACTGCTTATGACGCCGGTCCAGCAGGGAGCGGACGTCTCCATCCGGTACTGTGACGGCTACGCCGAGGTCGGGGGGTAGATCCAGAGCCGATGGCGCGTGGTCCGTGCTTAACTGAAACCCCGTAACTCGCTAAAGGCCTTCGTGTCCCACTCCTCGACTTTGTGAGCTGTAACCAACTGATGTCCCAACGTTTGATCCTGACCTCCGCCCTGCTGGCCCTGTGTGCCGTGCGCCCCGGCACTGCCGCGCCAGCGACGCGCCGTCCGATTGCGAAGCCGGCCGCGGCTCCCGCGCGACCGCTCCGCGTCGCCCCGGTGGCTGTCACGCTCAGCGGCGCTGGCTCGGAGCAGGCGCTGCTGGTGACCGGCACGGACGCCACCGGCCGGAGCGTGGACCTCACCGGCTCGGCGGTCTACCGCAGCACGAACCCGAAGGTGGTCACCGTCGGCAAAGACGGACTGGTCCGCATCGCGGGGGATGGCGCGGCGACGATCGAGGTGAAGGCCGGCGGCGCCACAGCGAAGGTCACCGTGCGGACGAAGAACGCCCGCCGCGAGGCGCCGCTCAGCTTCACGAACGACGTGATGCCGATACTGATGAAGGCGGGCTGCTACACCGGAGCCTGCCATGCCAAGCAGGGCGGGCAGAACGGCTTCGGGCTCTCCGTGCTGGGGTACGATCCCGAGGCGGACTTTTACTCCGTGGCCCGGCAGGCCAACGGGCGGCGCGTGAACCGGCTGGAGCCGGGCAAGAGCCTGCTGCTGGCCAAGGCCACCCTGGCTGCGCCCCACGCAGGCGGCAAGCGGTTCGACGAGTCGTCGTCCGAATACCGTCTGCTGGCGCGCTGGATCGCAGAAGGGGCGCCGTTCGCGCAGCCGTCCGAGCCGAAGCTCATGCGCGTGGAGGTGGAGCCGAAGGAGAGTGTCCTGAAGCCGAAAGCCGTGCAGCGACTCTTGGTGACCGCGTTCTACTCGGACAACACCACTCGCGACGTGAGCCGGGACGCGGACTTCCGCTCCAACGAAGAGGGGATCGCCGGCGCGGAGCCGGGCGGAATTGTCCGCGCCACCGACCTGGCCGGCGAGGCCGCGATCATGACCCGGTACATGGGACAGGTCGCTGCCACCCGCATCACCGTGCCGCTCAAGGTGCCGGTGAGACCGGAGGCCTACGCGCGACTGCCCCGGTTCAACCAGTTGGACGAGCTGGTCTACCGGAAGCTTTCCCAGTTGAACCTACTCCCCAGCGAGCTCTGCGACGACGCCACGTTCTTGCGCCGGGCGTTCCTGGACCTGATCGGCACGCTGCCTACTGCGGAGGAGACGCGGGTGTTCCTGGCGGAGTGCACGGCGGAAGTCGGGATGCACCACGGAGACACGGAGACACGGAGAGATAGAGAGCAGGCTCCCCCCCTTACGAAGGGGGGGAGAGGGGGGGTCTCCCCGAACGGCGCCCTGGCCGTAGCAACCACCCCCCCTGGCCCCCCCTTGAAAAGGGGGGGAGAGGCTGTGTCCGTACCCGTAGCTCAGCACATCTCCCAAAAGCAGGCTCCCCCCCTTACGAAGGGGGGGCCAGGGGGGGTCTCCCCGAACCCGGGCACGCCGTCCGGTCAGCAGGCTTCGAAGGGGGGAGACACCACCCCAGCCGTCGTGCCGGCTCTGAAGGCTCGGGCAGCCTTGGTAAACCGGCTGTTGGACCGGCCGGAGTATGCGGACTACTGGGGCATGCGGTGGGTGAACCTGCTGCTGGTGGACCGGGATCCGCTCTTCCCCAAGGGTGCGTACGCGTATGACCGGTGGGTCCGCGATGCGTTCCGGGACAACATGCCGTTCGACCAGTTCGCGCGGGACATCGTTACCGGCAGCGGGGAGACGTACCGGGACGGTCCCGCTAACTTCTACCGCGCGCTGGCCACGCCGATCGAACAGTCCAAGGCGATTAGCCAGCTCTTCCTGGGGGTACGGATCGACTGCGCCCAGTGCCACCACCACCCGAACGAGCGGTGGGGGCAGGACGACTTCTATTCGATGGCGGCGTTCTTCGCTCGCGTTCGACGCAAAGGCGCCTCCGAGTTCGAGCAGGTGGTCTACGCCGGTCCGGACGGTGAGGTGAAGCACCCGAAGACCGATGCGGTGATGCCGCCGCGCCCGCTGGGCGGCGCCGTGCCGGAGATCCCGGACGACGAGGACCGCCGCGAGCACCTGGCGCGCTGGATGACCTCGCCGGAGAACCCGTACTTCGCGCGCACCATCGTGAACCGGGCGTGGGCGCTGCTGATGGGGCGCGGCATCGTGGAGCCGGTGGACGACATGCGCGTCACCAATCCGGCCACGAACGAGCCGCTGCTGGACGCGCTGGCGAAAGACTTCGTGGCGCACGGCTATGACCAGAAGCACCTCCTCCGCACCATCGCCGCCTCTGCGGCCTACCAGCGCAGCAGCAAGGCGACCAAAAACAACGCGAAGGACACGCACAACTACTCCCGGTTCTACGTGAAGCGGCTGATCGGCGAGGTGCTCCTGGACGCCGTGGGACAGGTAACCGGCGTGCCGGAGAAGTTCAACGGCCATCCTGTCACCACGCGCGCCATCCAGATGTGGGACAACAAGCTTCCCGTGGAATTCCGCCCTGCCGACGGCAGCGTGACGCAGGTGCTCCACCTGATGAACTCCACCGCGATCCAGAGCCGGCTCACGAAGGACGACGGCACGACGGCCCGCCTGGAGAAGTCCATGCTCACGCCGGAGGCGATCGTCGAGGAGCTGTACCTAACAGTCTACAACCGGCAGCCGAAGCCGGACGAGGCGAAAGCCGCCCGGGCTGCCTTTGATCGCGCCGGGGCGACCCGCCGGGCGGCGATCGAGGACCTTCTGTGGGTCTTGTTGAACTCACCGGAGTTCATCTTCAACCATTGACGCCATGACTATGCAGCACACCCGACCTCTACTCCTATTAACCGCGCTTATGGCGCTGCAGGTCCCCGCCGTGACGCGCGCGGGCGAGGCGTCAACCGGGGTTCAGGTGGAGCTGATCGAGGTGGCGCCGGTTCCTGCCGCCGCCCCGGTGAAGCAGGTTCCACTTGGGACGGTCGTCCCCAAGGAAGTCTCGAAGATCCCGCCGGTCTCGGCCTTGCTGGCGTTGGAAGCCCGGGAAGGGCGAGAGCCGGCGGAGCGGTACCTGGAGCCGGCGTTCGGGTTCGTCCACACGCCCACGAAGTACTCGGCCAACGCGCTGGCATTGGACCGCACCGCGCCATTCGTGCTCCGCGCAACCCTGGAGCGCTCCTTCCCGCCCGGGGTCTATGAGCTCCGCCTCCGGGCGCGCGGCGCTGCCCGGCTGCTGTTGGACGGAAAGACGATCGCGGAGACGAAGCCGCAGAAGCCGAACGGCTCCGCGCACGACGAGGTCCCCGCGCCCGCCGCACCAAGCGCCTCTACCATGCGCTCCGCGCCGGCGCCGCACCAGGATGTGGTCGCCCGCGTGGAAGCGGATGGCGCCGCCCACCGGATCACGCTGACGGCCGTGATCGGTGGGTCCGGGCTCTATCCCACGCCCGGCGAACTCTCCGTGAGCTGGGGGCGGCGCGGCGAAACGCCCCGGCTGCTCGCCCCGTCGGACGGTGCGCCGCTGCTCACCGACGCGGGCTGGACCTCTTACGTGGCCGCCTCCGAGCAGCGCCACCAGGCGGGAGACGTCGCTCGCCGGCGCCAGTTGGGTGCGCCGATCGCCGCCCAGTGGCGCCAGCGGCACGCGGCAATCCGTACATGGCTGGCCAACCGCTCCGCGCCCGCCGTGCCGGCACTGCCCGCGGGCCTACCCGCAAAGAACGCGATCGACCGGTTCCTGGGCGCCGGCCTGGCCGCCGCGAAGGTAAAGCCGACGGCACTCACCTCGGACCTGGAGTTCCTGCGCCGGGTCACGCTGGACACTACAGGCGTCATCCCGACCCCGACGGAGATCCGCACCTTCCTGGCCGATCCGCCGGCTACCCGGCGCGAGCGCGTCATCGACCGGCTCCTCGCCAGCTCCGGCTGGGCGGACCACTGGGTGAGCTACTGGCAGGATGTGCTGGCCGAGAATCCCGGCATCCTCAAGCCGGACCTGAACAACACCGGACCGTTCCGCTGGTGGCTCCACCAGGCGTTCGCGGACGGCTACTCGCTGGACCGTATCGTCACCGAGTTGGTGGAGATGGAAGGCAGCGCCTACGCGGGCGCTCCCGCCGGCTTCGGGATCGCCGCCCTGAATGACGCGCCGATGGCGGACAAGGGGAACATCGTCGCGCAGGCGTTCCTCGGGCAGAACCTCGCCTGCGCCCGCTGTCACGACGCGCCGCACCACCCGTTCAAGCAGCGGGATCTCTTCCAGATCGCCTCGATGCTCAGCGGCAAGGCGGAGAAGGTGCCCACCACCAGCACGGTCCGCTTTGTCGAGGGCTTCCGTAAGCCGCTGGTGCAGGTGACGCTGGAGACCGGAAAGCCGGTCGCGCCGGAGTGGCCGTTTACCGGCCTGGTTCCGGCCACCGCGTTCCACGTGCCCAGCCCCGGCACGGCGCCGGCCTCCCGCCGCCGCCTCGCGGAGCTGATCGTCTCTCCCGAGAACGAGCGCTTCGCCCAGGTGATGGCGAACCGGGTCTGGAAGCGCTACATGGGCCTGGGCATCGTGGAGCCGGCGGACGACTGGAACAACGCCGAGCCGTCCCACCCGGAGCT
>JAJFMS010000613.1 GCA_020696885.1 Armatimonadota bacterium
GCGCCCGGGAGTCCGGCTACCACGTGATCATCTGCCACCGTCATCGAGAGGAAGGGTCGGCGGAGCAGGTGCGGTTCCTCCTGGACCGGCAGGTAGACGGGCTGCTGCTGGCGCCGCATGCCACAGCCGAGGACCCGGCCGCGCTGCGGGAGATCGTGGAGAGCGGGACGCCGCTGCTGATGTTGAACAACCGGCTCCGGGGGTTCCCCGCCCACTACCTGGGAACGGATAGCCGCACCGGGATGCGCCGGGCCTGTGAGCACCTGCTGGGGCTGGGGCACCGGCGAATCGCGTTCATCGCGGGGCCGGTGCACGATTACACGGCGCAGTGCCGCCTGGCCGGGTACCAGGAGGCGCTGGGCGCCGCTGGGGTTGCGGAAGCGGAGCAGCGGGTGCTGGAGGGCGGCTGGGACCAGGAGTCCGGCGCCCGTGCCGCCCGAAATCTGCTGGAGCAGGCGCACGGCTTCACCGCCGTGGTTGCCGTCAATGACGATGTGGCGATCGGCGCCTATCTGGAATTCCGGCGGGCCGGGCTGCGAATTCCGGAGGACGTTTCTCTCGTAGGATACAGTGGCGACCGCACCGGGACGCTCCTGGCCACGCCGTTGACCACGGTCCAGCAGCCGGTGGAAGCGCTGGGCCGCCGCGCCGCAGAGTTTGTGCTGGAGCTCATCGACGGCGCGCACGAGCGCCCGGTAGCCGAAGAGTTGGAAGACGAACTGGTGGTCCGCGCCTCCTGCGCGCCGCCAGCCGCGTAAGGTTTTCGTTCAAAGAAGGTCAATTGGAGCCGTGGCGCGGTGCTGCGGCGGGGGAGGGAGTAATGGAGTAGCGGAGTGTTGGAGTAATGGGGTGGTGCGGCCGTACGGCCGCGTTTTCCCCCTACTCCACTACTCCACTACTCCACTACTCCCCCTGGTTTCCGGGGGACACGTATGCGTTGGATTGGCGGAGTAGCACTCGGTGCGGTATTGGGAACGGGCAGCGTGCTGGCCGGGGCGCAGGAAGCGCCGAAACCGGGCACGCCGGTGAAGGCGGACCCGAAGGCGGCGGCGTTCTTCGAGACGAAGATCCGGCCGCTGTTCGCGCAGCAGTGCTTTGGCTGTCACGGCGACAAGCTGCAGAAGGGCGGGCTTCGGATGGACTCCGCCGGCGCCTTCTTCAAGGGCGGGCAGCTCGGCGCCCTGGTGGTCCCCGGCCATCCGGAGAAGAGCCTGCTGATCGAGGCCGTCAGCTACGCCAAAGACTTGAAGATGCCCCCGCAGGGCAAGCTGAAGCCGGAGCAGCTTGCGGACCTCATCGCCTGGGTGAAAATGGGCGCTCCCTGGCCGGGCTACGACGCGCAGGCGGCCGCGACCCCCGCGGGACAGCCCGGCGGCATGGTCTTCTCCGAAGAGGCGAAGAAGTTCTGGGCCTACCAGCCGGTGAAGGACCCTGCCCTCCCGGCCGTTAAGAACCGCGCCTGGATCAAGAACCCGATCGACGCCTTCGTGCTGGCCAGGCTGGAAGCGAAGGGCCTGAAGCCGGCGCCCCAGACCGACGCCCGCACCCTGATCCGCCGCGTCACCTTCGACCTCACCGGCCTCCCGCCCACCCCGGAAGAAGTAGAGACCTTCCTCCGCGAGTGCGCCGCTGAGAGGGGCGCGCAGCGCGCGGCCAGTCCCCAGAACACCCGAACACCTGAACACCTGAACACCCCGGTGGCCCCTAAGGCCTACGCCCGCCTCATCGATCGCCTCCTGGCTACCACCGCGTACGGTGAGCGCTGGGCCCGGCACTGGCTGGACGTGGCCCGCTACGCCGACTCCAACGGCCTGGATGAGAACACGGCGTTCGCCAACGCCTGGCGCTACCGCGACTACGTGGTACGCGCGTTCAACGACGACAAGCCGTACCACGAGTTCGTCCGGGAGCAGCTTGCCGGGGACCTCCTGCCCGCCAGCCAGGACGATCAGGTGAACGACGACCGGATCACCGCCACCGGGTTCCTGGTCCTCGGCCCCAAGGTCCTGGCTGAGCCGGACAAGCAGAAGATGATGATGGACATCGTGGACGAGCAGATCGACACGACGACCAAAGCGTTCATGGGCCTCACCCTCGGCTGCGCGCGCTGTCACGATCACAAGTTCGATCCGCTGCCCACCAAGGACTACTACGCGCTGGCGGGGATCTTCAAAAGCACCCGCACGATGCAGAACCTGAATACGGTGGCGAAGGCGTACGAGCGCCCGCTGGCGGATAAGGAAGCGCAGTCGAAGGTGGAGCAGCACAAGCTGGCGATCCAGACGAAGCAGCACGAGTTGCAGAGCGCGAAGGAAAAGCTGGACGCGGAGGTCTCCACTCGGATCGTGAACGACGTGGACCGCTATTTGCTGGCGGGGCTGCAGGCTACCGTGGATGCCTCGCGGGAGACCGCCGGCCCGGACGTGAGCCGGCCGGGCACCGTGGTGGTGGAAGCCGAGAAGTTCAAGCGCGGCGACGTGAAGGTGACCCTGGATGGTTACGGCAAGGACATCGGCATCATCGAGAGCGCCGGCCGCCGCAACGCCTTCACCGAGTACGAGATCGAGCTAGCGAAAGACGGCGAATACGAATTGGCGCTGCGTTACGCTTCCGGCGAGAGCCGGCCGGTGAAGATCAGCCTGGACGGCAAGCCGCTGAAGGAGCGCGCGGCCGGGAAGGTTACTGGCGGCTTCAACGCCGGCGAGCAGCAGTGGCTGAGCGAGACCGTCTTCAGCGCCACGGCCGGCAAGCACGTGTTGCGCGTGGACCAGGGGCAGGACTCCCTACCGCACCTGGATAAGATCGCGCTGGTTCCGGCGGGTGTGCCCGCTCCGGCCACAGCCGCCTCGGCCCCGCTTCGCACCCGATCGGTGGCGGACCTGGCGAAGGAAACCGGGCTGGACGCGCAGTTGCTGCGCCGCTCCGCCTCCTACCTGCTGGGCGCCGAGTTGCGCGGCGGCGACCCGGTGTTCGGGCCGTGGCTCCTCCTCTCCACGCTTCCCGCGGCTACGTTCGAGCAGGACGCCCAGAAGCTGGTTGCGGAGTGGAAGAGCTCTGGCAAACTGAAGAGCTGGATCCCGCCGGTGGCAGGGCTGCTGACCGAAGGCGGGTCTCCGAAGTCTCTGGAAGAGCTGGCCGCCCGGTACAAGCGGCTGTTCGTTCAGGTGAACGGCGTGTGGAACCGCACCGCGCTGGACTCCCAGACGCCGGTGCAGAAGCTGGGCGAGCCGTACCTGGAAGAGGTCCGGCAGGCGCTCTACGCCCCGAAGAGTGCGTTCGGCCTGAACCAGCTCGACCGGCTCTACCCGGCCGAGGGCGCCACCCTGGTGGCGAAGCTGAAGTCCGAGGCCGAGGCGCTCGAGAAGGCTACCCCGCCGGAAGCGCCGATGGTACTGGCGGTCGAAGAGGCGAAAGAGATCGGGAACGTCAAGGTCCACATCCGCGGCAACCACCTCGCCCTGGGAGAGGACGCGCCGCGCACGTTCCTCCGGATCGTGGCCGGGGAGAAGCAGACCCCGGTGCCTGCTAACCGCAGCGGGCGCCTGGAGCTGGCGGAGTGGCTCACCGACCCGAAGCACCCGCTCACCTCCCGCGTGATGGTGAACCGGATCTGGGAGCACCACTTCGGCGAGGGGATCGTGCGCAGCCCCGATAACTTCGGCAAGCTGGGCGAGCGGCCCACCCACCCGGAGCTGCTGGACTACCTGGCCTCCCGGTTCGTGGAGAAGGGCTGGTCGATCAAGGCGATGCACCGGCTGATCCTGCAGTCCAACGCCTACCAGATGAGCACCACCTACGACGCGAAGGCCGCGCTGGCGGACCCGGAGAACCGGCTGTTCTGGCGCTTCAACCGCCGCCGCCTGGAAGTGGAAGCGATCCGGGACAG
>JAJFMS010000614.1 GCA_020696885.1 Armatimonadota bacterium
GCAGAAGCTGGATACGATCTACCACAAGGTATCGGACGAATTCGATCCTTCGTGGAGCTGGGAAGGGATGCGCCGGCACGCCCAGTCCGCATTTCTCATTGGGGTGCACGTGGGCAACCGCGCGGACATGCCGGTGTGGAACGAAGGCGATCCGTTCAACAAGCCCCGAAAACGTGCGGAAGCCGGCTCCTAAGGCGGACGCCAGCGCAGGGCCGGAGCCAGGACCGAGCGCCAGGTCGTGGAGCTGGGTCCTGGTTTCGGCCCTGGTCGTTATCGGGATCCTGCTGCCCACGCTGTGGTTTCCCTACGGACGGGACCAGGCGGTCTTCGGCTACGTCGGCCAGGTGCTCGCCCGGGGCGGGATGCCCTACCGGGATGCCTGGGACCTGAAGCCGCCCGGGATCTACCTGGCCTACGGGCTGCTGGCCTGGCTAACGCGAGGCGATGGCGCATCATTGATGCTGCTGCTCCGCATCGCCGACCTGGCGATCGCGGCTGCGTGCGGCGTGCTGATCGCCGCGCTCGCCCGCCGGGCCGGCCGGCCGGAGGCCGCGGTCGCGGCGGCAGCCTGGTACGCCGGCCTGTATCTTCAGGGCGGTTACTGGAGCCTGGCGCAGGCGGAGGCGTGGGCCAACCCACTGGTCCTCGCGGCGGGGCTGCTCTGCCTACTGGAGACGGGCGGCCGAAAGGGGCTCCGGCTGCTGGGGGCTGCGGGGCTCCTGGCCGGTGGCGTGGCGCTGCTGAAGTTCACGTCACTGCTGGCGCTCGCGCCGTTCCTGGCACTCGCGATCCTGCGCCAGAAGGCCCGCTGGCGGCTGCCGGCGGCCATGCTGCTCGGCGTCGCCGCGGCGCTGCCGGTACTCGGCGCTGCCGCGTGGTTGGCTTCCCGCGGCGCGCTGCAGGACTACGTCGACATCCAGCGGGGCTTCGTGGCGCCGTATACCCGGATCAGCGCGGGGAGCCCCGGGGTGCAGTTGGCACACGGCGCGTATCGCTCGCTCCTCTGGCTCGGCCAGACCTGGCTCCCGGTGCTCCTGGCAGCGGCGGTGGCCTTCCGGAGCAGCCTACCGGGAGCGCTCCGGCCGCGTCTCCTGCTCACCGCGCTCGGGTGCGCGCTGGCCACGGTCTGGCTCCAGGGCAAGTACTTCGGATACCACTGGCAAACCGTGCTGCCGCTCCTCGCGGTGCTGGCGGCGGCCGGCGTCCCCCGGCTGCTCGCCCACGTCCGCCTCGAACGGCGGTGGATCCCGGCGGCCGGCCTCCTGGCAGCGGTGATCTGGTCCGGCGCGGCGAACTGGGGCGTGTACCGGGACGCGGTGGGGGCGGCGTCGGGCACGGCGGGCCGCGACCGCTGGCTGGCGCGCTTCGGCCGGCCGTACGCGGGTGACAATTCGTTCGCCGCCACGCGCTGGGCGGCGGACTATGTCCGCGAGCATACGGCGCCCGGGGACCCGGTGCTAGTCTGGGGGTTCGAGCCGGCGGTCTACCTGCTCTCGGACCGCTGGCCGGACACCCGCTTCTTCTTCAACGTGCCGGTGGCCGCTCCGTTCGTGCCGGGCACCTGGCGCGAGGAGTTCAAGCGAGATCTGGAACAGCGGCCGCCCACGCTGATGCTCGTGCTCCGGCACGACGCCATCCCGTGGGCCAACGGCCGCACGGACGACTCCGCGGCCCAGCTTGCGGACTGGCCCTGGCTCGCGGATTGGCTCGAACAAGGCTACACTGTGGAGACGGAGATCGAGGACTTCACCATCTACCGGCGCCGGCCGGGACCAGGAGCGAAACAGTGAGCGGACGCGAACGGAAGCTGAACCCGCTGGGGGCGGTCCTCGAACAGGCACTCAAGAGTCTCGATCTCACCGAGGCGGCGCTGGAGGCGCGCGCGGTGATGATCTGGGGCGAGGTGGTCGGGCCGCAACTGGCCAAGGCTACGGAGGCACAGAAGGTCCAGGGCGGCACCCTCATCGTCATCACGCGCAGCAGCAGTTGGAACCAGGAGCTCTCCCTGCAAAAGCCTACCCTGCTGCGGCGCTACCGGGAGCGCCTGGGGAAAGACCTCATTAAGGACGTCCGGTTCACCGTGGGCGCTGTGCGCGGCGTGCCGGCCACTCGCGCTCGCACCGCGCCGCCGGAAGACGAGGTCCGGCGCATCCGGCTGCCGGAACCGGAGATCGAGAAGATCCGCGCCGCCGCCGAATCCGCCGACCCCGAGCTCTCCCAGGCGATCCGGCGCGCCCTCACTCGTGAAGCGCAGCTCCGCGTGTGGCAGCTTTCCCACGGCGCCAAGGAATGTCCGGGCTGCGGCGCCGCCTATCGCACCACCCTGGATCGCTGTCCGGGATGCCGCGTGGCGGCCTCGTCCACCGAGCGGCATTGATCCTGGGCGGCTGATTCAATCAGGAAGCCAGGAATCCAAGGAGAGAAGAGGGAAGATCCAACGCGCGGGCACAGGAACGGATTGGCGAGGAGGGGAACGCATGGCTGGCGCGGGGAGACCACCCGGCCGGGGAGGGGACCGTGCAGCGGATCACGCGTGAACTGGCTCGCAAGTATGCGTTCGATTGGCGGGACGAGCCGCTGCTGCGGGTGCAGAGCGGCGAGAGCTTCGAGATCGAGACGTTCGATGCGAGCACCGGGTACTTCCGCTCGGAGACGGACCTCGCGATCCCGGGACGCCGGCGCGGCTTCGACCAGGTGCCGCCGCTGGCGAACCCGATCGGCGGGCCGGTCTGGGTGGAAGGCGCGGAGCGGGGAGACACGCTGGTGGTGGTGATCGAAGAGATCACCGTGGATGACTACTCCTGGATCGCCATCGGGCCGCGCCGGGGGCCGCTGGGGGAGTCGACCCGCTGGCCGGAGCTGTCTGCGGACTACACCACGCGGATCTTTCCTCACACGCCGGGACCCAGCGGCACGAACCGGGACGGCACGCTCCAGTTCAACGAGCGGATCTCCTGGCCGATCACCCCGTTCATCGGCACGCTGGGGGTGGCTCCGGACCGCGAGGTGACCACCAGCATCGACGGGCAGGGCGAGTGGGGCGGTAACCTCGACATCCGGGACGTGGCGCCCGGCAACCGCGTCCACCTGCCGGTGTTCCATGCCGGGGCCCGCTTCTACCTGGGCGACGTTCACGCCAGCCAGGGCGACACGGAGTTCACCGGAACGGCCGCGGAGACAAAGGCCACGGTGCGGCTGCGGCTGGAGTTGCTGAAACAGCGGCGGACCCCCTGGCTGCGGATCGAGAAGCCGGAGTCGCTGGTGTCGGTCTATGCGTACCGGCCGCTGGAGGTCGCAGTGGAGACCGCTACCTTCAACCTGATGGACTGGCTCATTACGGACTACGGGTTCACCCCGACGGACGCGTACCTGCTGGTGAGCACCTGCCCGGATTTCCGGATCAACGTCTACCAGATGTGCCGGTTGGGAAAGCTAAGCTACGTGGCCGGGGCTGAGATCCCGAAGCGGTACCTCGGGTAGCGTGAGCGGCGGCGGCTCCGACCCGAGCGGAGCACAATTGTTGCGGTGAGCAGAAACCACCAACTGAACCGGAGTGTTGGAGTAGTGGTAGTGATGGAGTGTTGAGCCTGGCAACTCCATCACTCCATCACTCCACTACTCCGCCTGGTTAGCACGCAAGACTCGGGTTGATCCAGACCCTGGCGAGCGAAAGTCAATGGCGACGATCGAAGAAGTCCGGCAGCAGATCGAGCGGACCCTCGAGCAGTATTTCAACCTCGAGGCCGAGCTAAAGCACCTGGAGCGCGACCGCTTCCGGGTGTGTATCTTCGGCTCCGCCCGCACTCAGCCGGACGACCCGGTGTACCACACCGTCTATCGCATGTCCCGGATGCTTTCCGAGCTGAACATCGACGTGGTGACCGG
>JAJFMS010000009.1 GCA_020696885.1 Armatimonadota bacterium
GTCGCCCGATAATCCGCCATATCGAGCGATCTCGGCATCCTAGCCTTCGACGCTTTCGCTCAGGCTCGCCTGAGCTCTCCCTGCCGGGTTAGCCCCTTGAGGCCTTCGCGCTACCAGTTGCGCCACGCTCGCCGACACCCCGCAGGGATGCCTCCGGCAGGACTCGAACCTGCACCAATCCGGTTAAAAGCCGGCCACGCTGCCATTGCGTCACGGAGGCGAGAACGGTCCTCGCCTCCCGTTTATGTCGGATCATCGTTCCACCTCATCGCTTGATTAAAAAGTCGTTCGGGGACCCTGCTCCCCGGTACGGATGCGACAGGATTCGAACCTGCATGGCTCATCGCCAGACTGTTTTCGAGACAGCTCCTCCACCACTGAGGGACGCATCCAGGCACTGCTTTTGAACCGAAGAGGAAGGGGGGAATCGAACCCCCATCGTCTGGATGGCGACCAGACATTTTGCCGTTAAACTACATCCTCAAAGTGAAGGGCGGGAATCGAACCCACATCAACAGGGCCACAACCTGTCCGCTTACCATTAGCGTACCGACACACGATGCCCCCGGACGGATTCGAACCGTCACTATACTGCTCTTAAGGCAGTCGACTCTACCGGTTGGTCTACGGGGGCCACCTCTCCACCAGGACTCGAACCCGGAACCTCTCGTTAGAAGCGAAATGTGATTTCCCTTTCACCACGGAGAGCCACGCCCCGGACAGGACTCGAACCTGCATCATCCAATTACGGCGACCGGGTTCGAAGCCCGAGCCGATACAGGGGCACATCGGTTACTGACACGAGGAGACTGTTCTAAAGTCGGTGGAGTGTTGGAGTAGTAGACACCATTACTCCACTACTCCAACACTCCATTACTCCGTCTTCATTAGCAGTTTCCGCACTCGTCAGTAATAGGGAAGAGAGGGTTCGAACCTCCGACCTCCGGCTTCGCGGGCCGGTGCTCTATCCGGTTGAGCTACTCCCCTGAGCAAACAAAAAGCCCCGAGATCCGTATAGGTCTCGAGGCTCGCTCCGTGCTGTAACAGCACTGAAAGCTAACCTGGAGATCCGAAATGACCACCCAAACGACCGAGGGACAGCAGACCACCCGGACGCAGCACACCGTCGAGGTGCGAACCGGCAGCCCGGAAGCTGGACCTTCCGGATTTCGGGCTTCGACCTTCGCCCGGTTTTCGTGAATGACTGTGTTTCATCGCTTCGTCTTTGCTTCGTCTCTACTGCGCTCGACTAGATGCATTATAGCCCGTGATCTCACGGCGTCAATCCATTAGTTAGCGGCACTTACAGGCCGATTAGGCTCATTTTACCGCGATTATTCGGGAATACGGGTCATTCCAGGGACGGGACGTGAGTGCGGGGCGCTCGTCAGTCGAAGACGAGTTAGCCGGAGCTACGCGACCTGATTCCAGGGCCGAAATCGAGCAAGCCGCGCGCAGTTTATGGCTCGGACGCGGACTTATCCACGCCGGCAGTTGTGAGATCGGTTTCAGCGAGCATTCATCGTCGTTGAGCTCCAAACGCCAGAAAGCCCCGAGGTCGGTGCGACCTCGGGGCTTCAGAAACTGGGTGGATTGACGGAAGTTAGCCGGGAGGTAGCGTTGGTCGCTTGCCATGACGCAGCGACCGCAGGTTGAGGCTACCCGAGCCCGCCAAGTGGTACACAGCCGCGCCGGCCACCGATCGAAGACCGGTGGACCTTTTTGAGATAGCGCTGCTGCGTTTAGCGGACATTCAAAACTCTCGTCACGGGCGGCTGTCACCGTAGGGTAAGCAGCGGCTCGTGAGAGCATTATACCGGGCGGGAACCGGAAGTCAATCCCACCGGCCTCAGGGCCGTGCGGGGAGGTGCGCGTCCAGCCAGTTCCGGTCTCGCGCGAACACGGGCGGCTCGACGACGGACCATTCCCGGCGCCGCACGTCCAACGCGACCTGCGTCTCACCCGTGCGAGGATCCACGAACTCGATGTCCCGGATCGTTTCCTGCAGCACCACTGCCCGCCCTTGCCGGGCGCCTGCCGGGTAATCGTTCCAGTCGATGCCGCACTCCCGGAGGAGCTGGGCTCGCAGCAGGTCGCCCCGCTGGTTGCGGAGCGCTTCTGCCGGGAGGCAGGACTGGGCTGCCATCTGGATGGAGTTGCGGATAGCGTCTTGCTGGCGCCAGATCAGGTAGTTGCAGACTTCCACGCGGTCCGGGATGGTGAAGGCACGGCTGTCGAACTGAGCCCACCGGTACGTCTCGAGCGGTTGCGACTGGAGATGGTGCGCCAGCCAGCCCCGGTTGAATGCCGTCGTGGCAATGGAGGCGCTGATGCTGGCGATCTTCTGGATGCCGCCGTCGAACCAGGCCTGGCTGGCGGGCGTTTCGAAGTCCGTGAGCACCAGGCTGATCTCGTCGGACTGTACGAACGCGAGGCGCGCTCCCTGGATCTCGCGGCAGAGCGCCCGCGCCGTCTCGTCCATCGCCCGCATCAGATCGAAGTCGAACGGACGCGTGCAGCCGCGGGTGAAGGTATGGAACGCCTTGCCATCCACCCGGATCACGGTGTAGGTGCGGCGCGGCAGTGCGTAGCGGGTGCGGTCCTCGTACGCCGACTTCATCCGGTCGCCGAGCGAGTCGTCCTTCACCGGCGCGGCGCCTTCAGTTCCCGGCCGTTCTGGTGGAGCACCAGGCCGGTGACCTTGCCGCTCTTGTCCCGCTCGAACGTGAGCTGGGCGTCCACCACGCGGTAGTAGAACCGGTCCTTCGCTTCCGGGTGGATCCGCAGCGCTTCCTGCCCGGTGAGCTGGGCGGTAAGGCGCTCCTCCTGCCGCACAACTTTGATCACCGCACCCGGAGCCAGTGGGTACTCGCCCACGTAGGCGTCGAGCGCCGGGCCGTCCAGCTTGATCGACGGACGCAGCGCGAGGGGCTTCGGAGCCAGGCCCAGCTCCAGGCGGAGCAAATTATCGCCCACCTCATCCACCAGGCCGGTGGCCGTGCTGGAGAGCACCACCACGCCCGCTCCGCGCTCCGGGATGAACCCCGCAAACGAGTGGTAGCCTCCCGTCTGCCCATTGTGCCAGACGATGCCGGACTTCTCACTCCGGTGCCAACCGAGGCCGATGGCGAGATCGCCGCCCACCGGGTAGCGCTTCTCATGGCTGGTGCGAAGGGCGGGACCTAATGCTCCCTTCGGCGCCTCCAGATTCGCCTTCACGAACCGGATCATGTCGTCCGCCGTGGAGCGGAGAGCGCCGGCGCCGGCCAGGGTCGGGAGGTCCCAGTTGGCGACCGGGTCCCCGTCCGCGTCATGCCCCGGCACCAAGCGGCCGCGCATCTCCGGCGTAAGCATGATGCGCGTCTCCTGCAGGCCCAATGGGCCGCAGACCCGCTCCAGCAGCAGCTCCTCGTAGCTCTTACCGGCCCGCAGCGCCAGTACGTGCCCCAACAGGCCGGCGCCCAGGTTGCTGTAGTCGCTCTTGTCGCCCGGCTTCCCCGCGAGCTTCGCGCCGGTCAGGTAGTCGTACATCTGGCGCACGGTGTAGTCCGCATAGGGGTTGCGGCCGTCTTTCGGCCGGAAGTTGTCCGGCATCCGCGGTAGTCCGGAGGTATGCGTGGAGAGGTGGAGCAGGGTGATCCCGGATCCCCCGTTCGCCGGGAGCTTCGTATCGGTTGGCAGGTACTTGGAGACCGGGTCCTCCAGCGCCACTTCCTTGCGGGTCACCGCGTCGGCCAGCAGCACGCCGGTGAACGCCTTGGTAATGGAGCCGATCTCGAAGACGCTGCGGCCGTCCGGCGCCACGCCTTTCGCGCCGGACCCGCCGTAGCCGTACACCTGGCTGCCCTGCGGCGTGATGATGCCCACCACCACCCCGCTGGCCCACTCGGCGTCGACCAGCGGCTTCACCAGGCGGTCCACCTGCTCCCGGGTGATCGAGGGCACCGCGGCGGGCTCGGCGCTCTCCGTGCGGGCTGCCGCGCCAAGGAACGCTGCCGCAGCGATGGCGGTTCCGGCAACCAGACCTAGCTTCCGTCCCATAGTCGACCTCCGCTCCGGAGATGGCATACTGCGTTGCAGTGTTCGATAACCGCGGTCCGGTTGTCCTGCGCGCGGTTCACCCAGCGGCGACTTACGGGCCGACGGTGGGATCCGGCTGAACCTTGACGTCGGGTCCGTAGACCCCGGCGGCCCGCGGCCGGCCCAGGGCCCGGTCGAAGCGGTAGATCCGTCCGCCTTCCGCCACGTAGACATCCGTGCCGTCGGGCTCCTGAGACACGGTCAATGCCGGAGTGGCAGCCCCTCCTGGGGCTTGGGCGGGCGACATTCTCGCCGGCGGGGCGGCGGGCGCGGCGGGCTTGGCTTGCGTCGGGCTGGCCGTCCAGAGTGGCCGCAGGAGCACGGTCCAGAGGCCGGCGGCAATCAGTCCCAGCAGTAGTTTCGTCGTTCGATCGGGCTGCATCATCCCCTCCCCTCGTTGTAGGCCATAAAGCAGAGCCGGAACCAAAGGGAGTGATCGAGTCCGGGGGTAGGTGGAGTGGGAACGCGGCCCTACGGCCGCACCGGCGCCCATTACTCCAACACTCCACTACTCCCACACCCAGCCTCGGTCGCAGCGCCGCTTCTGCGCATGTTGCGCGCAATCTCGCTGTGGAGTGACTTCATCACTCCACCAAAAAAGGAGCCGTGGTCCCCCGTTGCGGGGGGAGCCACGGCTCCTCGGTCATTCTACCCGAGCCGGCGCGCTACGGCGCTACCAGCACCAGGCCGGAGACCATGGCCGGGTTGATTACCCCGCCGTTCCCCGCTACTGCTACGAACTGCACCGTGAGGGTTCCGGACATCGGCACCGTCACGCTGTTGAACGTGCGGGTCAGCGCCTTGTTGACCCCACCGGCCTCGGCAAACACGTCCACATTGGTGGCCACGCTCACGCCGTTAATCAGGATGTTGAACTTCCGATCTCCGGTGGTGAGCCCCGCGTTGCCCTCTACAAAGAGCGCCTGGAGGGAGTACCCGCTCCCGGCCGTGGCCGAGATCGTGTAGGTGAAGTTATTGCCGTACCGCACCGTGGAGAACGCTGTGGGGTCGTTCGTCCCGGTGATGGTGCCCGCGTTCCCCCAGTTGTGGGTGCTGCCGCCAGTGAAGCCGGTATCCGCCAGCCAGGCCCCGTTCGGACCGGAGTAAGCGGGGCCGCCCGCGTTGATCCGGGTGTACTGGGCAGGGTTGGTCGGCGTAGCCGAGGCGGAGCCCGAGACGCCGCTCTCACTGCCGCCGGACGGGGTGGCCGTCACGGCGTAGTAGTAGGTGGTATCGTTCACCGCCGTGTTGTCCGTGTAGGACGTGGTGGTGATGCCGGACGCCAGTAGGTCCGTCGGCGGGGTGAAGGTGCCGGTGGCGTTGCGGTATACGCTGTAGGTGGTACCCACTCCGGCGCCAACCGGCGCGGTCCAGGTAAGGCCTACGGTGGCATTGCCGGCCGACGCCGTGAGCGAGGTGGGCGTGTTGGTGACGCCGCCCGGCTGCACGATGCCGATGCCGGATACCATCGCCAGGCTGGCGTTGCCGCCCCCGGTGTCCGTGCTGCTGAAGGTGATGGTGAGGCCGCTGCCGTTCGCGGTGATGCCGCTGTAGCTCTTGATCAGCGCTTTGTTGTAGCCTCCCGCCTCGTTGTAGATGTCGAGGTTGGTGGCCACGGTGACGCCGTTGATCACCACGTTGAACTTCCGCGAGCCGGTGATGAAGCTCGTGTTCCCTTCCGCGAAGTAGAGGTGCACGCCGTAGCCCGCTCCCGCCGCCACCGGGATGGTGTAGGTGAAGCTGGTGCCGTAGCGCACCGTGGAATAGGCCGCGGGATCCGTGGTGCCGGTGATGGAGCCGGCATTGCCGAAGTTGTGCGTGCTTCCGGTGGAAGAGTAGGCATCCGCCAGCCACGCGCCGTTCGGGCCGGTATAACCCGGGCCGCCCGCGTTGATGCGAAGCTGGCTGGCCGGGTTCACCGGAGTGGCGGAGGCGGAGTTGGAGACGCCGCTCTCACTGCCGCCGGACGGGGTAGCCGTCACCGCGTAGTAGTACGTGGTGTTGTTTACCGCCGTGTTGTCCGAGTAGGACGTGGTGGTAAGCCCGGAAGCCAGCAGGTCCGTCGGCGGGGTGAAGGTGCCGGTGGCGTTGCGGTATACCGTGTAGGTAGTGCCTACCCCGGCGCCCGCCGGCGCAGTCCAGGTGAGGCCGACCGTGTTGTTCCCCGGCGAGGCGGAGAGCGAGCTCGGCCGGGCCGCGATGGCCGGCGGCACGTGCACCACGATGCCGGAGACCATCGCCGGGTTGACCCCGCTGGTCCCCGCCACGGCGGTGAAGTCGATCACAAGACCGGCGCTCGTGGCGGTGAGGGCGCTGTAGGTCTTGATCAGCGCTTTGTTCGCCCCGCCCGCCTCGCTGGCGATGTCCACGTTCGTCGCGACCGACCCACCATTGATCGCGATGTTGAACTTGCGCACCCCCGCGGTTACCGCTGGATTGCCCTCGCAGAAGTAAAGGTCTACCGAGTAACCGGAGCCCGCCACCACCGGGATGGCGTAGCCGAAGCTGTTGCCGAACCGCACGGTGGAGAACACCGACGTGTCGCTGTTTCCGGTGATGGAGGCGGAGTTGGCGAAGTTGTGCGCGCTGCCGCCGGTGGAGTAGGTATCCGCCAGCCACGAGCCGCTCGATCCGGTGTAGGCCGAGCCGCCGGCGTTGATCCGGATCAGGGTGCCCGGATCCGAGGGGGTAGCGGACACGGAGTTGGAGACGCCGCTCTCGCTGCCGCCGGACGGGGTGGCCGTTACCGCGTAGTAGTAGGTGGTGTCGTTCACCACCGCGTTGTCCGTGTAGGACGTAGTGGTGATGCCGGACGCCAGCAGGTCCGTCGGCGGGGTGAAGGTGCCGGTGGCGTTACGATACACCGTGTAGGTGGTGCCTACCCCGGCGCCCGCCGGCGCAGTCCAGGAGAGCCCCACAGTGGCGTTGCCCGCTGCGGCGGTGAGCGAACTGGGCTGGTTGGAGAGGCCGCTGGGCTGCGTGATGATGATGCCGGACACCATGGCCAGGCTGGCGTTGCCGCCGGCGGTGTCCGTACTGCTGAAGGTGAACGTGAGGCCGGTGCTGTTTGCGGTGAGGCTGGTGTAGCTCTTGATGAGCGCCTTGTTGAGCCCGCCGGCCTCGTTGTAGACGTCCAGGTTGGTGGCCACCGTGACGCCGTTAATGGCCACGTTAAACTTGCGCGATCCCGTGGTGACCGAGCCGCTCCCTTCCGCGAAGTACAACTGCACCGCGTAGCCGGCGCCGGCGGCTACCGGCACCGTGTAGCTGAAGCTGCTGCCGTAGCGGACCGTAGAGAACGCGGGCGGATCGTTCGTTCCTGTAATCGATCCGGAGTTCCCAAAGTTGAACGCACTGCCGCCGGTGCTGTAGCTGTCCGCCACCCAGGCGCCGTTCGGGCCGGTGTAAGCCGAGCCGCCGCTGTTGATGCGCAGTACCGAGCCCGGGCTGACCGGGATGGCGGAGGCGGTGTTGGAAGTGCCGCTCTCGCTGCCGCCGGACGGGGTGGCCGTTACGGCGTAGTAGTAGAGCGTCCCATTAGTCACCGCGTTGTCGGTGTAGCTGGCCGTCGCCACGTTCGCCTGGAGCAGATCCGTGGGCGGGGTGAAGGTGCCGGTGGTGTTCCGGTAGACCGTGTAGGTGGTGCCCACGCCCGCTCCGGCCGGTGCCGTCCAGGTGAGCCCGACCGTGTTGTTGCCCGCCGTCGCCAGGAGCGACGTAGGAGCCGGCCCGGTAGCGGCAGGATCCGTGAACAACTCGAACGCCGCCAGCGAGGCGGGCATGCTGCCGGTGGCGGTGAGCGTGATGGTGATGCCGGTACCGCCGGAGGCCACGATGTTATCGAAGGTAACGTCCGCCGCCACGTTGAGCGCGCCGCCGCCGACGATGGTGACGTCGCCGTTTACCGGGGTGTTGGTCCCCATGATGTCGTAGTTGGACTGCGTTACCCCGTTCACGGTGATGTTGAACGGGCGAGTCCCGGCCGCTGCTACCGGCTCCGAGAAGTGGAGCGTGACCTTGTGATCGGTCCCGTTTCCTACCGGCAGCGAGTAGCTGAACGTGTTGGCGTAGCGGAGCGTGCGGTAGAGCGTGTCGTCCGTCGTCCCCTTAATGCTCACCACGCCGCCGTCGTAGGTGGCGCCGCCGCTGTAGTACTGATCGGCGCCCCAGATGACGGTGCGGGTGAAGGAAGGACCGCCGGCATTGACCCGCAGGTCGGCCGTGGTCGGCGTCGGGTCGTGCGGCACGCCGACGACTTCGGCCGAGAAGTCACCGCTGCCGGCGCCGTTCACGCCGCGAACCTTGTAGAAGTAGTTGGTCCGGTTCGTCAGGCTCGGGTCATTCAATGAGAGCACGGAGCCGTTCGCGGTCGTGTGATACGGCGTAGCACCGTAGGCACCAGACGTGGTGGTGCGGAACACTTCGAAGTAGTCGACCGCATCCGCGGAAGACCAGAGTAGGTTGGTCTCCGTGTTGCCGTCCGTCACCGACAGTGACGGCGCCCGCGGCGGCACGGCGGATTCGGGCAGGAGCTCGATCGCCGAGACAATCGCCGGGGCGGTGGCGCCCGAGGCGTTGGTGAAGGTGAGCGAAAGCCCGGTGCCGCCCGTGATAGCGATGCCGGTGCGCTTGTAGATCAACGCGAGGTTGTGGACCCCGCCGGTGCTGCTCAGGATGTCGTAGTTCGTAAGCAGTGCTGTGCTGCCGCTGCCCGAGTTCATCGCTACGTTGAAGCGGCGGTCGCCCACCACCAGCGAGTCGTTGCCTTCTACGAAGTGCAGCTTGAGGGTGTAATTGCCGTTCACCGCCGGGATCGAGTAGGAGAAGCTCGAGGCCGCCGTGGGCAGGTAGCGCACGGTCTGATACAGCGACGCGTCCGCAGTGCCCACCACATTCAGGCCGAACGGGTAGCGCGTGCCGCCGGTATTGTAGGTGTCCGATAGCCAGCCCTGGCTCCAGATGTCCGTGTAGGGAGAGGTGCTCCCCACGTTGATCCGCCAGACGCCGGTGGTCTGCTGGTTCTCCGTAACGAACCCGAAATCAGTGGTGGCGGTGTCGCCATCCGCCAGGGTCACGGCCTTGGCGAACGGGATCGACGGAGTGGTGCTAAGCCACTGCGGCTCCTGGTGGCCGGGCGCGAGGCCGCTCTGGTCCACCTCCACGTAAAAGGTGCCGCCGCCGGGGTCGGACTGGAATTCGTAGTATCCGCTGCCGTCCGTATCGATCTGATCCACCTGGGTGAGGCTGGAGTCATACAAGCGCACCGTCACCGCGGGCAGCTCGATGTCTGTCCCGGGATCGTAAGCGCCGTTGTCGTTCATGTCCTGGTAGACGGTGCCGTTGATCGTCGTCAGGGCGGCGGAGGACATCCGTGCGCCAAGCCCCGCGATGGTGAGCGCACACGCCAACACCAAGAGAAATCTTAGAGAGAATCGCATTCTGGTCGTGCTCCCGAGTTGAGGACACTTTGGCTGTACGGTTTCGAGCCCCGGTAGAAGCCGGCGGGATGTCGGGGAATCCTGCACTTGAAGGCTCGCCGGTCACAGGTTCCAGGGCGTTCCGCACTTTGATCAGTGGCACTTGTGCCGCAGCAATGCCCTGATCGCTTCCTTAGCTGTCGGTTCATTGTTTCACAGAGACCAGTGAAGCACCTGCTTACCCAGCGGCCTCTCATCGAACAACTGTAGGGCACGATGCTTTTCCCGGGAGGTGCACCCCGTGGCTCGGGGCGCGGACGACGGTTGGCCCGGCGCGTGACCGCGGGCTAAGCGAGGTGAGGGGAGGCGCCGTCGCGAGGTTGATTCGGCGCTGGTTCGGCGGTCAGGGCGCCAGGGGTGGGGAGGCTGGCGGGGCGGATCCGGGCGCGCGGAAGTCGCTGTCCCTGAGGAGATGGGGCTTCTTCCAGGCCACGTGCCCGTCGTAGAACAGCGCGTTCATCCCCTCGTTGTGGCGAGGGACATAGTGCACGGCGCCCACGGGGCCAGCGGTGGGAGTGACGGGCGGGCGCAGCGTGGCGTCAAACCCGCTTACGGAGGATCCGCCGCAGCCGGGACCGTTCGTGTGGTCCCACGCCACCAGCACCCGGCCAAGGTCCGGGAACCCGCGCGTCACCTCCGCGTCCGGCGCGCCGGTGGGGCCGCCGTTCACGAAGGACATGGCGTACCCGGCCTGGCCGTCGTAGCTGGGACACCGGTAGATGCCGTAGTTCCGGACGTAGGGATAGAGCAGCCCGGGCCGGTCGATCACTCGCGGTGGGACGTTCCAGTTCACTTCCTGCCCGGTAGCCGTGCCCTGGCTGTCTTCCGGAGCCCACCACTGCGCGTTCGGGCCGGCGTTCACGGTCTGCACCGTGAGGTTCAAGCAGTAGGGATCCCCCGGCCGGTCCGGACAACTCCGGTGGCGGCAGTTCACCCCGTCCGCATCCTCCCGGTACATCGCCAGCGCCGCACCGATCTGCTTGAGGTTGCTCCGGCAAGCCGCCGCCCGCGCTGCCTCCCGGGTGCGCGCGAATACAGGGAACAGGATAGCGGCCAGGATGGCGATGATCGCGATCACCACCAGCAGCTCGATTAACGTAAATCCGCCCCGGGCAGCCGCTCGGGCCACTGCATTCCGAGTTCCAAGCGGCGGACTGCAAAGACGTCGATCGCGGTGGGTGGGTGGGATGGTTCCGGGTGTCATCATGGCTCGGCGGCTACGGACTACCCATTAGACGACGTAGCCACGCGGTTCGGCCGTACTAATCTCCCGGGACGGCCTTCGGCCACGGCACGCGTTGAGGGATTGCCCGCAAAACACGCGAAAACACGCGAAAAGAGGAAACCGTAGCATAGCGCCTTGTGCGCGTGGACGGTTCGGCCGCAACCGTGGGAGAAGGTTCCATCGTCGGCCGGATGTTCCCGGTAGCTGCCGTGCCGAGCCGTGGGTGGTACGGATACGGCTCCCAGCGGCTGGTCCAACTCTCCACGCGCACGAGGCGCTATGCTACGGCTGCTAACTAATCCGCTACTCCCCTTTTCGCGTCCTTTCGCGTGTTTCGCGGGCAACCTCCCGGCACGCCTAATGCCGGAAGTGCCGCGCCCCGGTGAAGACCATCGCCACGCCGTGGTGGTTGCAGACGGCCACCGCCTCGTCGTCCTTCTTGGAGCCGCCGGGCTGGATGATCGCCTTGACGCCGGACTTCGCCAGCGCCTCGGGGCCGTCGGGCATCGGGAAGTAGGCGTCGCTGGCGCAGACGGAGCCTTCCGCGCGGTAGCCAGCCATTGCCACCGCCAGCTCGCTGGACTGCGCCCGGTTGGTCTGCCCGGCGCCCAGCCCGATCAACTGCCCGCCCTTTGCCAGCACCACGGCGTTGGACTTCACGTGGCGCACCAGCTTCCAGGCGAAGAGGAGGTCGTGGAGCTCCTGCTCGGAAGGCGCGCGCTCCGTCACCACCTGCAGGCCCTCGGCCGTTTGATCACGCAAATCCCGTGCCTGCACGAGCAGCCCGCCGACCACGCTGGTGATGTCCAGCGCGGAGAGCCCGGATGCGCTGCCGGCCAGCGTGCCGAACGGGGGCAGCGGGTCGATCTCCAGCAGACGGACGTTCTCGCCCCAGATCTTGCGGGTGCGGAACAGCTCCAGCGCCTCCTCCGAGAAGCCGGGCGCGATGATGCACTCGTAGTAGCTCTTGGGCTGGATGATCTCGTTGGCGGTCTCCGCGTCGATCGGGCGGTTGCAGGCGATGATGCCGCCGAAGCGGGAGCCCGGCGGGTTGAACGGGGGCAGCTCCCCATCACGTGCCAGCCGGTAGGCCTCGGCGATCGTCTCGGCCACCGCGGCGCCGCACGGGTTGGTGTGCTTGATGATGGAGCAAGCCGGACGGTCGAACTCCTTCACCAGCTCCAGCGCGGCGTCCATGTCCAGGATGTTGATGAACGACAGCTCCTTGCCGTGGAGCTGCCGGGCGGTGGCGACGCTCGGCTCCTTCGCCGCGGGATCCGCGTAGAAGGCGGCGGGCTGGTGGGGGTTCTCGCCGTACCGCAGCACCTGCGCCTTGGGCAGCCCCAGCACCAGGGTATCCGGCAGCAGCTTCGGCTCCTCCAGCTTCGCGGCCAGGTACTGGGCGATGGTGGCGTCATACGCCGCGGTGTGCGAGTAGGCCTTCTGCGCGAGACGCCGCCGAGTGGCGAGCGTGGTCTCCCCGCCGTTCGCCTGGAGCTCCGCCAGCACGACCGCGTAATCCTCGGCCGCGGTCACCACCGTCACCGCGGCGTGGTTCTTGGCGGCGGAGCGGATCATGGAGGGTCCACCGATGTCGATGTTCTCGATGGCGTCGTCCAGAGAACAGCCCGGCTTCGCGACCGTGGCAGCAAACGGGTAGAGGTTCACGGCCACCAGGTCGATGGACGCGTAGCCGGCGCCGGCGAGCTGCTCCATGTGGTCCGCCTTGCTGCGGTCCGCCAGGATGCCGCCGTGCACCGCCGGGTGCAGGGTTTTGACGCGCCCTTCCATCATCTCCGGGAATCCGGTCACCTGCTCCACCGGAATTACCGGCACGCCGGCTTCCTGGAGGGCCTTGGCCGTGCCACCGGTGGAGAGGATCTCGATCCCCAGCTCCCGCAGTCCCCGGGCGAGGTCCACCACGCCCGTCTTGTCCGATACGCTTATCAGCGCGCGCTGAACCCGTGACAACTCCCCGCTCCTCTCCGGCCTTTCCGGCCGACCTCAAATCGTGTGCTACGGCCGTTTTATCAGGGTTCGACGGCCGAAGGGTACAACGGGCGATCCCGGGCGGTTCAAGCAGGGAGGGCGCCGACAGGAACCCGCGGCCGAGAGGGCTAACGACAAGCCTGATGAGCGACGATGCCGGACCCCCAACCCAATTGGACGGAGCCGACGTGCTGGCCTGGTCCGCGCTGCCCGTTCTAGCAGGCAGCCGGGTAGCCGGCGCGGCGATCTGTCGCTATGCCGGTGCAAACGGCTGCTACCTCTTCTATTGCGACGCTGCCTGGAGCGTGATCGAGGACTTCGACGAGGTCAACCCAACCGAGGCCGCGGAATCCCTGGAGAGGCGGTACCCCGGCGCGGCGCAGCGACTTTGCTGGCGGGTGCCGGGTTCCCCTGGAGGCCAGTAAGAGTAAGAGTAAGATTGTGGGCTCGGACCGATGCGGCCGAGCTCTTACCCGGACCCAACACCGAACACCCAGCCAAGCCCCACCCACCTACTATGCTCGGCCCCCTCTCCATCGCAGATGGGGAGGGGTGCCCGAAGGGCGGGGTGGGGTCTCTCCGAACACCCAACACCCAACACCCAAACCATGCCACTAACCCGCCGCACCTTTCTTTCCGCCGCCCTTGCCGCCCCGGTCGCCCCTGCTCTGGCCCAGGAGGGTGCGCTGGCCATCAACCCGATGAAGAGCTTCGATCGGGAGATGGAAGCGTTTATGCAAACCCGCGGGGTGCCCGGCGGCGCGCTGGCGGTAGTCAAAGACGGGCGCCTGGTCTATGCCAAGGGCTACGGTTGGGCGGATCGCGACCGCCAGGAGAAGGTGCAGGCGGACTCCCTCTTCCGCATCGCCAGCATCTCCAAGCCGGTGACCGCAGTCGCGGTGTTGAAGCTGGTGGAGCAGGGGAAGCTGCGGCTGAGCGACCGCGCGTTCGACCTGGTACGCCTCGCACCGGTGCTGCCTGCCGGCAAGACCCAGGATCGCCGCCTCGCGGGCATCACGATCCGGCAACTCCTGGAGCATTCCGGGGGCTGGGACCGGGACAAGAGCTTCGACCCGATGTTCCGCCCCACACTCATCGCCGAGACGGTGGGCGCTCCGGCCCCGGCCGGGCCGGAGGCGGTGATCCGGTACATGCTCGGGCAACCGCTGGACTTCGATCCGGGCACTCGCTTCGCCTACTCTAACTTCGGTTACTGCGTGCTGGGCCGGGTGATCGAGAAGGTGTCCGGAATGCCGTACGAAGAGTACGTGCGGAAGAACGTGCTGGCGCCCGCGAAGATCACCACCATGCGGATCGGCGCTACCCTGGAGAGCGGGCGCGCGCCGAAGGA
>JAJFMS010000615.1 GCA_020696885.1 Armatimonadota bacterium
GCGGCTGTACCAGTCGCTCACGCCGGAGCAGAAGTCGAAGGCCGCGTTCCCGTTCACGGATCCGCGCGCCACGAAGATCAGCGCGAACTGGCACATCGTGCCGGAGAAGATCGGCGAGTTCTACACGCCGGAGCAGCAGCAGATGATCCACGAGATCCTCCGCGGCGTCACCTCCGAGGAGGGCTACGATCGCTTCATCCGCCAGATGCGGGACGACGACGGCGGCCTTGAGAACTTTAGCTGCGCGCTCTTCGGCGAGCCGGGCGCCGGCAAGTTCGAGTGGGTGATGACCGGCCGCCACGTCACCATCCGTGCGGATGGCAACCACGTGCCGGACGCGGTGTTCGGGGGCCCGATCGTCTATGGCCACGGCGCGGCCGGCAACCAGAAGGAGAACCTCTTCTACTACCAGACGCAGGTGGCCAACCAGGTCTTCCAGGCGCTGGACGGCAAGCAGCGGGAGAAGGCGCTCCTCGGAGACGCTCCCGCCGAAAGCTCCATCGAGCTGAAGAAGGACGGCTTCGCCGGGATCGCGGCCGGCGAGCTCAGCGCGGACCAGCGCGGCCTGATGCAGAAGGTGATGAAGGAGCTCCTGGCGCCCTATCGTGAGGCCGACGTGAAGGAAGCGATGGACTCTTTGAAGGCGAACGGCGGCCTGGAGAAGGTCCACCTCGCCTTCTACAAGTCCGAAGACCTGGGCAGCGACAAAGAGTGGGACATCTGGCGCCTGGAAGGCCCCACCCTCGTGTGGCATTTCCGCGGGGCGCCCCACGTCCATACGTGGGTCAACTGGAAGACGAAGACCGCGTAGCGCTCCGACGGCGGGCGGTCGAACACCCTCCCGGTGCTCGATCGCCCGCGTCGTCCCCTCGGCAAACCGAGCGTAATCGGGGACGAACGAGGGTAGCGGCATTCGCCGTGATCGCCCTGAAAACGAGAACGGTGCCGGCGCCTGCTGAGCCGCACCGTCCCCAACCGGTGGGTACCGCTTTGCGGGCGCTGGGAGGAACTCCTGGCCAGGGCGACCACGGAGTCCACTGCGTGTGCCCCTACGAATCAACTGCTCGTTCGGCCGCTTTGACGGTCGAAGCCCGCGCAGACCAGTTCCGGCCGCACCCAGTTCCGGCTACGTCCGGACGGTGCCCGAAGGCGGGGGTAGAATAACCCGTTATGAGGGAGTTCTGTTACGGTCTTGTTTCGTCCCAGCCAGTACGGGGCGAATACCGTTCAGGTCCCGGTAGGGTAGAGCATCCCTCGAGCGTCTTCATTTTGTGAGAGATCCATGAGCCAAGAACCGAACCCCGGGCCGAATCCCGGTCAAATCCTGCGTGAGCACCTGTTCGACGGTCAGCTTTTCCAGCTCCCTCCCCCCGAGGAAGGGATCCCCGGCTTCCTTCCCCAGTGGTTTAACGGTCAGCTTCCGGCGCTGATCTACCCGCCCCTCAGCGACCTGGGGCTCCAGGAAGGGGACAACTTCAACCTGGAAGTCACCCCGTTCCACATCTATTACGGCGCCCTCCGGGAGCTGGCTGAGACGGCGGACAGCGCGCGCTCGGACGAGCTGAAGCGGCTGGCGCTGGAGCTGAACCCGAACGCGGGGCTCGAGGCGTGCGAGCTGGCCCGGCGCCAGATCGAGCGGGCGCTGCTCCACTTCGAGCTGGCGCAAGAGCTGGACGAGAGCATGCCCGGCATCGACGAGACGGTGGAGCTGTGCCAGGCCGCGCTGGAAGCCTCCCCGGGCGGCGCGAACCCGATCGGCGGCGGCGAGGTGGAAGAGCCGAGTGAAGACCAGGGCGTCTTCCAGGCGGCGCAGGCCATGTTGAACGACGACCCCGCCGGCACCATCGAGATCCTGCAGCCGCTGGCGGACAAGTACCCGGACAGCGGCGAGGTGTTCTTCATCATGGGCGTGGCGCACCGCCGCTCCGGCGACCTCCCGGAAGCCGAGCGCTGCCTGCGCCGGGCCGGGCGACTGCTGCCCTCCGAGCCGTTCGTGTGGTGGGAGCTCTCCCAGGCGTGCAACGCCGCGGGCCAGTCCCGCGCCGCCGAAGAAGCGATCCGCAAAGCGCTGGAGATCGACCCCGAGAACCCGCTCTACCTGGTGGAGCTGGGCCGCGCCCTCCTCGGCCTCAACAACCGCGAGGACGCCGAGGACGCCATCCGCAAGGCGCAGGAGCTCGTTCCGGACGATCCGACCGTCCAGGAAGCAGTGCGCCTGCTCGAAGGCAGGTAGGAGGCGCTGCGCGCGGTGTTGGGTGTTCGGTGTTTGGGGCTGCAGTGGGCGCCAGCGTGACGGTGTTCAGTCGTAGGTTGGGGTGTTGGGGATGCCTGTCCGGTTGTTCGGCGCTGGCCTCAGCCGCCGGCTTGCTAGCAGGCCGCTTCCAGTAGGAAGCATCCAGTCCCGCAGGCCTGGGATGGATCCTGCGTATTGATACTGGCAGGAGTGAGCCGCCCTTCGCTCGAAGGGCGGCTCCCAACACCTGCTGTGAAAATACCCGTACTGAGCGCTCACCCCGATCGGCGTCGAACTCTCCACGCGCACGAGGCGCTATGCTACGGTTCGTACATTTCCTCCCCGGGGCTGAACACCCGAACACCTGAACGCCCCGGCTCGCGTATGGGCACCGCCCTCCAGCAACCCGCCGCAGCCCCGAACACCCAACGCCGAACACCGAACACCGAACCAGGTGGTCTAGTTAGCCGTCTGGGTCCGCCCGCATAAGGAGATCGACTGGTGTCTGGTACGTCGCTTGAAGAAGTCCGGAATGCTCGCCTGCAGAAGATCGAGACGCTGCGAGAGCTGGGGATCGACCCCTACCCGTCCCGAAGCTCCCGGACGCACTCCATCCAGCCGCTGCGGGACGAATTCGACGTCTACGAGGGGCAGACCGTCACGGTAGCGGGCCGGCTGATGTCGTGGCGGAAGCACGGCGGGCTGCGCTTCGGGGACGTCCACGACCAGACCGGCCACATCCAGCTTTACATCCGCCGGGACCGGCTTCCGGAGACCTCGGCCGAAGCCGGCACGCTCGGCTATGCGGACCTCCGCCTGGTGGACATCGGGGACATCGTGGAGGCTACCGGCACCGTCACCCGCACGGAGCGCGGTGAGCTCTCGGTGTTGATCGACAGCTTCCGGCTGCTCTCGAAGTCGCTGCGCCCGCTGCCGGAGAAGTGGTCCGGTCTCAAGGACCGCGAGCTCATCCTTCGTAAGCGGTACCTGGACACCATCCTCGATGCGGACACGCGCAAGCGGTTCGAGCTGATCGGGAAGATGCTGTTCGAGATCCGCAACTTCCTCAACAGCCGCGGGTTCCTGGAGTTCCAGACGCCGGTGATCCAGCCGCAGTACGGCGGCGGGACCGCCAAGCCGTTCATGACCCACCTGAAGGCGCTGGATTGTCCGATGTTCCTGGCGATCTCCCACGAGCTGTACCTGAAGCGGCTGGTCGTGGGCGGGTATGACCGCGTCTTCACCATCGGCCGCTACTTCCGGAACGAGGGGATCGACCGCACCCACCATCCCGAATTCTCGATGATCGAGACGATGACCGCGTTCGAGAACTACGAGTTCAACATGACGCTCATCGAGGAGATGTTCCGCCACCTGGCGGTCTCGGTGTTCGGGCGGACCGTCTTCAAGGTGCGCGGCCACGACGTAGACTTCGAGCAGCCGTGGGCGCGGCTGGAGATGGCGCAGGTGGTCGCTGACCGGATTGGGGTGGACTTCCGCACCATTCCCAGCGTGGAAGCCGCCAACGAGGCGCTGGCGGCGCACAAGCTGCCAGCGCAGGCTTCCATCGGGCATGCGCTGGTGCTGGCGTTCGAGGAACTGGTGGCGCCCGACCTGATCCAGCCGGCGCTGGTGTACGGCCAC
>JAJFMS010000616.1 GCA_020696885.1 Armatimonadota bacterium
CTTACCGCATCGCCCTGCCCGCGCAGCGTGACCGCGAACGCCCAGGCGATGGTGGCCAGGCTGCCGCCCACCACCACGCCGACCGCCACCATCAGCGCCAGGTGGATCCAGGAGCGCTTGCCGGCCAGTAACCAGGACTTCCGCAGCGCCGGCCAGCCCGGCGGACCATCCGTGGCAGACAGCAGCACGGCCGGCCCCAGCAGCGCGTGGAAGGGAGCCGTCAACAGGAGGACGCCGAGCACGATGACCGCGGGAGGGAAGGGACTGCGCAGCGCCAGCGCGATGGCGAACGGACCCACCAGCAGCAGCGCGTAGATCAGCGACATCGCGATGCCGTGCACCAGGCTGGAGCCGGTTGGCCGCTGCGAGCCCGCCTGGATTCGTCCAAAGATCCACTGGTTAGACATCGCCAGCATCGCGGGCCCGGCACCGAGGCCGAGGGCCGCGGTCCAGATGATCGCGGCGGCCCACCGCATTTCCGGCGCGTCCGGCACGAAGTAGGCCACCAGCGCGTTGGGAACCGCCAGGATCAGGAGCCATACCAGCGGCTGCTGGCCCCAGAGTTGGAGCGTGGCGCGGGCCAGGTTCGTGAACGACGGCAGCGGCTCCGGGTCCCAGCGGCTGGCGTCACCTTCGTCCGCGCCGGAGGTGGAGAAGTCAATTGGCGCGCGGGGACGGGGTAACCGGGAGTCCGGCATCCCCAGGGAGCTGGATGGGCCGCCCATGTCCGGACGCGCCTCGCGGATCCGGGCCGGGGGAGTGGCCGTCGGCGGGGGCACGGTGGGCGGGGAGGGAGGCGGCGCGGAATGAGACAGCTCCGGCCGCTGCCGCTGCACCGGCGGCGGAGCGGATGGGCGCGGTGAGCCATCGGGCCGTGCGGGGCTGGGCCGGGAAGCGAGCCGCTGGTAGAGATCCCCCAGGCTGCGGAGCGCCGCCGCATGGCCAGGCTCCAACCGCAGGGCGGCCTCGAAGCGAGACCGGGCCTGGCCGTCCCGTCCCGCCGCCAGCAGCGCGTTACCGTAGTCGACCAGGATCTGCGGGTTGTCCGGCTCGAGGTAGTGGGCCCGGTCCAGCGAGTCGATCGCCGCTTCCAGGTCCCCGGCGCGGGTGAGCGCCACGCCGAGCAGCGCCAGCAGCAGCGGGTTGGAGTGATCGCGGTCGAGTTGGGCCGTAAGCCGGGCGATTGCGTCTTCCGGCCGGTCCGCCTCAATCGCGTCCAGCGCCAGTTTCAAAACGGTGGCGGAATCAGACAGGGTCGCTCCCTCCGCGTGCGGCCAGCTCGGTGTTGCCGTTTGGCCCCGGACAGTACTTCGCTGCGTGGTCGTTTCCGGCTCGGAAGCGGTTGCCACACGGTTTCTATGTCACCTTTTTATCCCGCTTAGCCTGTTAAGTTGATCCACACACCGGTCGCGTTCCTCCCAGCGGGCATTGTTGACGGTCATTCGATCAGATTAGTACGAACGAAAGTAAGAGGCCATGAGTCCCGCAACCGACATGTGTGTTGGCAGCCCAATCTGCCACCGGTTGGTGGCTTGTAGGGAAGGCCCCTGGACACTTGCATTGTCAGCCCATCTCCTTTATAGTATAAAGTGCCCGTTCGGTGGAGTATCGGCCGGCCAAAAGGTGGGTCGCTTCGGCAGGTTCCTATGATCACTGAAGAGCCCAAGTGGTACGCGGTATACACGCGCTGCCGGCATGAGAAGCAGGTAGCCACCTACCTCTCCCGGCAGGAAATCGAGACGTTCGTGCCGCTCCGGAAAGCGTGGAGCCAGCGCACGGATCGCAAGCTGACCGTCCAGGTTCCGGCGCTTCCCGGCTACCTCTTTGTACGCTGCGCCCTCTACGCGGAAACGCGCGCCCTGATCAAGCGGGCGAGTGGGGTGCTGCGGGTGGTCGAGACCTCAGGCCGCCCGGCGATCATCCCGGAGCGCCAGATCGAATCGCTGCGGACGGCGCTGGCCCGGTCGTTCAATGCCGAAGGGCATCCCTATCTCCAGATCGGGGATCGGGTCCGGGTGGTGCGCGGGCCGATGCTGGGCGCTGAAGGGTACCTGGTGCGCGTGGCGGAGAGCCGGCACCGGCTGGTAATCGCCGTGGACTACGTAAACCAGGCTTTGAGCGTGGAGATCGACGAAGACTGCGTGGAGGCGGCCCGTTAACTGGCCGATCCAGGCGCAGTTTGTCCGCTTGTAGGGCGACCGTTCCTCGGAAGCTGTAGCCCAGAGTGCTGCGCCTTGTACGCGGTAAACACGGCTGGGGACCGCGAGGAATCCCGAGAGACAGGCCGACTATCGAGGCAGGAGCGGAACCCGGGCGATACGGTGGATCCGCGTGACCCCTCCGGGGGACAGAGGCAGGAGTGCGACCGCGATGAACGCCGAGCCGATTTTTCGAAGGGAGCCCGAAACGGGCGTTGACCGACCGGGCATCCGGGGAGACGTCGCCGAGACTTCTACCTCGGACCGACACCTGTTCGAGCTCGAGAACCGTTGCGCCGCCCTTCGCGCCGAGTTGACCGAAGTGGAAGCCCAACTGCGGGAGCTGCGGATCGCGGCGGACCTTTGCCCCCGCTGCGGCGGCGCCGGACGAGTGTCCGTGCGCGGCGGTCTGTATCGAGAAGTGCACCAGGTGCCCTGTAAATGCCAGGGCAGCTAATCAGGTAGACCGCCGCGGCATGGTTGTGCCGCGGGCGAGGAACCGGTAATTCACAGTGCAAAACAATAGTCGACCCGGGTTGGGGGATCGCAATGTCTGAACAGCACGAAGAAGCACCAGAATTTTCATTAAACGACATCACCGGCACCCTGCAGCGCAGGAAGTGGGTGATCATCCAGGCGTTCGTCTTCGTGAGCATCATCGGAGCGGTCACGGCGTCCCTCTCCCCGTCCGTCTACCAGACGAGCGCGAGCCTGCTGGTCGACACCCCGCAGAATATGGTGGTGATGGCTCAGGTGGGTGGGAACGGCGCAAGCCCGCTCTCCCCACTGCTCACCCTGCGCCAGCGGCGAAGCATCGACACGCAGCTCGCCATCCTGAACAGCGCGGAGTTCACGAAGCGCATCTACAAGCGCATCGGCACCGGTGAGTCCGTCACCCCCGCCAAGCTCACCTTCGGCGCGCAGGCGGAGACCAACATCATCCGCATCGCCTCGGAAAGCACCGAGGGACGGGCCGCGGCCGCCTGGGCCAACGCAGCGGCGGAAGAGTATGTGGCGCTGACGTCGGAAGCGAATAAGGGCGCGATCACCCAGACCCGCAACTTCCTTCAGAAGATGTCCGACGAGAGCGAGACTCGGCTGAAGAAGGCCGAAAACGAGCTCCTGGCGTTCAAGAAGAAGACCCAGACCCTCGACATCGACGAAGCGGACATCGAGGACGTCAAGCGCGCGGCCGAGCTCCAGAACCAGTACTTCCAGGCGCAGAACGACCAGCTCTCCGTCGTCACCCAGATCGGGGCGTTGAAGGAACGACTGGCTAAAGAGCCGCTGATGATCAAGGACGTCCGCGTTCAGCCGAACGTGGAGTACGACGCGATCAATAGCGCCATCGCCAGGCTGAAGGCAGAGCGTGCAGTGGCCTCTGGGAACTTCGAGCCAACAAGCACTACCATCGTGAACCTGAACGAGCAGATCGCCAGCCTCGAAGAGGCGAAGCTGGGTAAGACGCCGTTCATCAAGGAAGTCACCGATAAGGTCAACCCCGCCATCGAGCTCCTGCAAACCCAGCTCCGCGACCTGGAACTGAAGAAGGGGACGCAGGACAAGATGGTCGAGCAACTCCGGGGTGTGGCCGCGCCCTCCAAGGAGCGGATCGGGCAGCTCCCCACCTGGAAGGTGGAGGGGGACCGATACCAGCGCAATCGAGACCACGCGGAGAA
>JAJFMS010000617.1 GCA_020696885.1 Armatimonadota bacterium
GCAATCGTTTCGACAAGCTCGGGAGGCGCGTTGAGGGCCGGGAAGTCCAGCAGCACCGCCTCGTTGTAGGCGGCGTGCTCCGCATGCGGGCAGCGGCAATGGGCGTAGTGGTCCGGCTCGCGGCCGGACTCCCGGGTGCGCAGCCACGAAGCGGCGCGCTCGGGAGAGTAAACCCCCAGCGTGTAGTTCGGTCGCGGCCAGCCGGCGAAGAGGGGAACGCCCAGCGCGGCTGCGGACTCCAGCAGTGCTCTCCGGCTCATTCCGCCCGCCTCATCGTCCCACCGAAGCCAGAACTGCGCCCAGGCCGGATAAGAACGCGGATGCCGCGCCAGTGGACGCAGCGCCGCGTGCCCGGCTAGCGCGATCGTCCAGCGCTCTGCCGCCTGCTGCCGGCGCACGCGGTCTGCCTCCAGCCGCGCAAGCTGGGGGAGGGTGACCGCGGCTTGCAGCTCTGTGAGCCGGAAGTTGCCGGAGGGCTCCCAGATCTCCCCGGTCTCCGGGTCCGCGCCGAGCCCGCGCAGCCGCCGCAGCCGGGCCGCGAGGCGTGGGTCGTTGGTGGTGACCAACCCGCCCTCGCCGGCGGAGATCGGCTTGTGCACGCCCAGGCTGAACACACCCGCGGTGCCCCAGGTCCCGACCAGACGCCCGTCGTACGCCGCGCCCGGCGCGAGGCAGGCGTCTTCCACCAGGGCGAGGCCCTGCCGGTCCGCGATGGCGGCCAGCGACCGGAGGTGGGTCGGCTGCCCGGCGAAGTGGACCGCTACCAGCGCCGCGGTCCGCGGGGTGACCGCCGCCGCCGCGTGGGCCGGCGACATCCCGTAGGTGTGCGGATCGATCTCCACGTGGATCGGGGTGAGCCCCGCCTGGAGCACCGCTACGTCCACCGCCGGGCAGCCGTACGCGGGGATCAGGACCTCGTCGCCCTGCGGCAGGCCCAGCGCCTGGAAGGCGAGCGTAAGGGCCGCGGTGCCGCTGGAGACCGCCACGGCATGCCCGGCTCCGTGAGCTTCCGCCCAACGGCACTCGAGCTCGTCCAGGCAGGGGAGCGGCCAATCATCGCCGAGGCGACTCCACTCGGAGCGCTGGAGCGTCTCGGCCATGGTGGAAGCCTCTTGGAGAGAAAGGCGGGGGAGGGGGTCCGGCAGAGCCGGATCGTCAGAGCTCAAAGGACCTCCAGGAGGTGGGTGTCATATCGGGGGGGCTGAAATCCGGGTGTTAGCCCGGTTGGCTCCTGTTCGAGGTGTTAGTGCTAGGCCCACCCGCCTCACAGCGGGACTCCTGTCAATCGGGCGATGGCGCTTCGTAATTCGGGAGCGTCTCCGCCTCATCGCAGGCGGCGCAGGATCGCGAGCGCCACGTCGCGGAACTGGCGGCCGCGATGCCGGAAGCCGGCGACGGTGCGGCCGGTGAGGCGATGCTGCATGGCTACAGGCACCTCCTGCAGTCGCAGGCGGTGCCGCACGGCATCCAGGTTGAGGCCCATCTCGATGCCGTAGCCGGGGTCTAGCCGCCCGATCTGCTCCCAGGTGGCGCGGGTGAGGGCGCGCTGACCGGAGAGCGGCGCGCGCAGCTCCGGACCGCCGGCTCGCCGCACACTCCAGCGCGCCAGGCCCTTCACCAGCCCGAACCCGCCGCGGTGGCCCGCAGGCACCGGGAGGACGCCCAGCGTCATGTCCGCCTCGCCGGCCAGGATCGGGTCCAGGAGCGCCGCTGCGGAGCCGGCGCTGGCCCCGGTGTCGGCGTCCACCAGCAGGATCAGCGGCCCGTCCGTCTCCGCAAGCCCGTGCAGCAGCGCCGCGCCCTTGCCGGAGTTCCGTTCCAGGCGGAGAACCCGCGCGCCGGCCGCCGCTGCGTTCTCCGAGGTGGCATCCGTCGAGCCGTCGTCGATTACCACCAGCTCCGGGTCGAGTGTAGGCCGGCGAGCCAGCGCCTGCCCGAGGGAGGCGACGGTGGCGCCTACGGTGTCGGCTTCCTGATAGGCCGGGATGATCACGCTCACCCGCACGCTCGCCGGCACTCCTACTGGTCCCCGAGGGGCGGCACCGGCCGCGCGGCGCCCGGCTTGCTGCCGAACTGGCCGTTCTCGCCGGCGAGCGCGAGCACCACCGAGATCCGCCCGGCGGCGGTGTCGATGTTGTCGACGGTGGGCACGTTCAACCGCTGGCGGAGCGAGTCGACGGCGCTGACGACGGCCTCCTCGGGCTCGGCGGCGACCACGCGGAGCCCTTCGGAGCGCGCGGCATCTACCGTCGGGACTTCCGGAACGTCGCCGGCGGTCACCTGGGCCGCGCGGTTGGTATCCGGCACGGAGGCAAGCACCAGGAGGCGCCGGACCGGGGTGCGGTAGTCGCCGCGCAGCTCGATCCCGGTGAGGCTGGCCAGCTCCTCCAGGCGCTGCGCCGTGCCGCCCCGCGCCAGCGCCCGCACCACCCACCGCGCGGGTTGGTAGGCGCTGTCCAGGCCGCTGGTCCCGGCGTCTTCCCACGCCAGCTCGAACCGTCCGCGCGCCTCGGCGGGGATCTCGCGGAGCGCATCCGGAATGCGGACCACCGGCCCGATCTGCGCGCCCGCGGCCCGGAGGGCGGCCTCCAGCTCGCTCCAGTACGCCCGTTCGGACGGCGGGCCACAGATGACCACGCCGACCGTGCTGCCCGCCAGGCGATTCCGGATGGCTAACGACTGCAGCTCGCGCAGCGCCTGCTCGCGGGCGTTGAGGCGGCGGCGCACGAGGTCGTTCTCGTCCTGGACCCGCTGGTTCTCGGTGCGGAGCAGGTCGAACTGGTTGCGCAGCCCCTCGTAGGCCGCGTCCCGCTTGTCCGGACCACCGAGCGCGGAGCCGGTCATCATGCCGATGGCCAGGGAGAGAAAGACGGCGATGAGCGTGATCCCGAGGTACCGGAGGTCGATCATCGCAGGCCGTGCCTTCGCAGCCAGACTTCCAGGCTCATGCCGAGGAGGCCGATCCAGCGCTGGAGGCCGGCGGAGTTCGCGAGCGCCACCATGATCGGGAGCATCGCGGAGACCACCATCCACACCAGCAGCGTGTTCGGCATCGCGGGCCGGTAGAGACGGCTGAGACCCTTCGCGTCCACCAGGATCGAGCCGACCTTCAGCCGCGTGAGCAGGGTGCTCGCCATCCCGGCGCGGCGCTTATCCAGGAACTCTTCCAGCGAGAAGTGGGTGCCGACGGCCACGATCACGGTGGCGCCGCCCTGATAGGCCAGCAGCATCGCCACGTCTTCCGAGGTGCCCGGGGCCGGCAGCTCCACCGACCGAACGCCCAGCGCCTGCACGCGTTCGGTGCCGGGGCTCCGGCGCCCATCCGCATAGGTGTGCACCACCAGCTCCGCCCCGGAGCGGAGTGCGGCGTCCGAGGCGCTATCCATGTCCCCCACGATGACGTCCGGCTTGAAGCCGTAGTCGAGGAGCGCGTCCGCGCCGCCGTCGACCGCAATCAGCACCGGCTTCTGCTCCCGGATGTACGGCTGCACCCACTGGAGGTCTCGCTTGTAGCCTTCGCCGCGCACCACCACCAGCGCCGGCCGGCCGCGGAACGAGACCGTCAGGTCCGGCATGGTGAAGTCCTGCACCGCCAGGTCGGTTTCCTGGGCGAGGTACTCCAGCGTGTTCCGCGAGAACGCCTGCAGCTCCGCGCGCAGGTTGCCGCGCGCGCCCTCGAGCTGCTGTTGCAGCAGGTCCGGGGTAACCAGGGTGCCGCGGGCTACCGGCTGGCCGTCCACGAACAGCTCACCGCTGCGGAGCTCCGCGCGCTGGCCCTCGCGCACGGCATCCAGCAGTCCGGGACCGCACCGGTCGAGGAGCGGGACGCCCGCTTCGAGGAGGATGCCGGGGCCGTGGTTGGGATAGCGACCGGT
>JAJFMS010000618.1 GCA_020696885.1 Armatimonadota bacterium
GACGAACAGCACCTTGCCGCCCAGCACCACCTCGAGCATGTTGTAGACTTTACGCCCGAAACAAAGCAGGGTGCCGCAGAGGAGCAAGATCCCGATGGCTACCACCCGGGTGGTCTGGGGATCCGGGGTTTGCTGGCCGTTGAAGATAAAGATCACGATCTGCGCCGCCAGGCCGGCCAGCGCGGGCATCCAGCCCACAATGTCCAGCAAGAGGTAGCAGATGAGCCAAAACTTCGGACCGGGCTTGCTGCGGAGGAAGCCGGTGAACACCGGCTCTCCGGTGACCAGGGTGTAGCGCATCGCCTCGGTGTTCAGCATCACCTGGCAGAGGATCGCCAGGGGAGCCACCCAGAGGAACGCGCCGCGATAGAGCGCGGCAACGCCGGCGCCGACTACCCACTCGCCGGTGCCGATGGTCCCGCCGATCATGACGAGACCGGGACCGAGCATGGCCAGTAGGTTCTTCCAACCGATCGGGACGGGCGCCGGGAAATCGTCCATCTTCCAGGCAGGGAGACAGCCGGGATCGACGGGCGGCTTCTCGTACTCCGGAGAAAGCGTATCAGCCTGCACAACTACTCCTGCGGGGCTCCCGTTTGAATGTTGGGGAATGGGGGTTTAGGGGGGCGCCGTCCCAGTCTATTACGACGGATTGTACGGGTGGTTCCTGCATGGACCGCGTGGAGCGTGATCCCCGTCACGATATCCGCGGATTCTGTGGTCCATGCGCGCCCGGGTCGTCGGCCCAGGGTAAAGGTGGACGGGAGTACGCCGCAGGCGGTGCTGGGCACCCTTTAGATGAGTGGCGAGTTCGATCTCAGCGACCCAATTCGGGAACAAGATACACCGTTAACGCAGCGGGTCGCCGTGACCGAACGCCGCACGAGGCGGCTGCCTACGGTTTGCTGTCAAAATGGGGACCTCATTATGTGGGCGGCACGCCGCCCACATAATGCATCGGTTAGTGGCGTGCTTCCCCGCCCAACTCCTGGACGATCGTACCTTCGGGACCCAGATCCTCCTCCGGCGTCAGCGGGACGCGCGGGTCCGTAGGCTCCCCTACCAGCGCTTGAGCCGCGTTCGTGTTGCCGCCCACGGTGCCTTCCAGGGCCCGGTCTTGCGCTACCTCGCTCCCATTGGAATCCCAACCACGGACCACTCCGCCGCGGGTATCCCGGAATGATCGATCTCCGAGGTCTCCGCCCCCGCCAAGGGTTCCCCCGGTGGTCACGCCGGCCGCGAAGGGACCGGTGATCCCGGTCGTGTCCGTTTCCGGCGCTTCGTTGAGCTCGTCGTCGGTGTACTCGTCGTGCAGGTAGTTCTCATTGATGTCGGGATCGCGCCGGGTGGCCATTGCCGTCCTCCTTCGTGGAAGCGGCATCCGCCCTGGTGCGCCGCTCCCCATGCCGTTGTTGTGCCGTTCTTGCCCTACCCGCCCCCGCTGCCAAACGCGGCGGAAGCGGTGGGCCTTGAACGGCGACACTCAGGCCGGAGAGCGGCGGTCCCGATTACGCCGGTTGGAAGGCGGTCCGGAGCGTCTGCGCGGCTCCGGTCTCTGCAGAGCGGTAGCCGCTCTCGATGATGTCGATCACGTGCCGCGCATGCTCGGCGGTGGAAACCGTGGGCTTCCCTTCTCCCACTACGGCGGCGAGCTGCAGGAGGTCCTCGAACACGTGGAACTCCTCGGTGGGATGGCGCTCGTTGTAGTCCGGCAGGGCCGCGTTGATCCCAGCCGCCGCCTGGGCTTCCCGGCCGGGGAAATCGAACGGCTCCCCGTTCAGCAGCTCGGCGACGATGCTGCCGCGCGTCCCGTAAAAGCTGGGGCTGCCGAAGGATGCCACGATGCTCCCCGCCGCAGTGCCGTAGACGAAGGCGAATACCGCGCCGCCGAAGTCCAGCAGCATCATGGTGTTGTCATCGCAGTCGCAGGCGTACGCCTCACCGCGGAACTCGCGCTCCTTCAGCAGGCTACCGGAGAGAGCGGTCACCCGCTTTGCCGGACCCAGGATCCCGGTGAGCGCGTGGAGGCCATAGACGGTCATGTCGTAGACCGGGCCGCCGGCGCCGGCGCGGGTCCAGTACCAGGCGGGGTTGCTGTTGTAGAGCGGCCCGTCACCCTGCCGCACCGGCTCCGTTTCGTGGTAGGTGCCGAACCCGGCGCCGGTGGCGGCCCAGGCGAGCTGCCCCAGGGCGCCGTCTTGCAGCAGCTCGCGGATGCGCCACAGGTGCGGGCGCAGCATCTGCCCCGGCGACGAGACCAGCTTCACCCCCGCCGTTTCCGCGCGGGCGATCAGGTCGTCCGCCTCGGCCACGGTGGTGGTCATCGTCTTGTTGAAGTGGAGGTGCTTCCCCGCCTCGATGGCGCGCAGCCCCTGCTCGTAGTGTTGTGCGATCGGCGTGCAGACGGTGATGGAGTCGATGTCTCCGGCGGCCAGCATCTCCTCGTAGCTCTCGAACCACTGCGGCACGCCGAACCGCTCCGCCGCCGCTTTCGCGCGGCCCGGGACGGTATCGCAGACCGCGGCCGGCACCACGCGGTCCGCGAAGTCGCCCACCGCCAGGTGCACCAGCGCGCCGCGGATACCGATGCTCCCGGCGCCCAGCACGCCGATCCGAAGGGGTTTGCTCATGGCTCGAAGCTCTTTCTCTGTAGTCGAAGGGAGGCCGCCGGGAGCGGGTTCCACCGGCAGCGGCGGAGTTCCTGCTCAAGGCGTGGGGAAGGGCACCACGGTGCCGACCTCACGAGCCCAAGCCTGGCGACTACAGCCGCTGGCTGTGCAGCCATTACAAGCAGAGCCAGGTCAACGCTGCTGCTCCGGCTTGATGAAGGAGCGCCAGGTCTCGTCCCGGTACAGCTTCACCACCTCCGGCGGCAGCTCGCGGAGGCGGTACTCGTGCCAGCCGTACATCCCGATCCCGTTCAGGAGCAGCCAGGCCAGGCTGGCCCAGAGCTCGCCGTCGTTGCTGAGCGGCAGCTTCTCGATCCCCCAGAGCCCCGCCAGGAAGAGGAGCCCGATCGCTACCCAGCCGGCGATGAGGTAGGTCTGGATGGTCTGCACCAGATCGGTGCGGAGGTACCGGTCCAGCGGCCGCAGGCGGGCGGCCTGGTAGTGCGCGTCGATCGCTTCGCGGGAGCGGCGCTGCCAGCGGAGCGCGCGGCCCAGGTGCCAGAACGCGCGGGCGCACTCCGGATCGATCTCCAGGGCACGCCGGGCCAGTTCCTCGGCCTCCCGGAACTTCCAGCTCTCCACCGCAAACCACGCTAAGAGCTCGTGCGTCGGAGCATCGTCCGGAGCCACGCGCAGGAGTTGCGCCGCCGTCTCGCGCGCGTCGTGGCGGCGGAGGTTGGTCCACTCCCGGCAGGCGAGCTGGTAGAGCGGGTAGGCGCCTTCCGGGTCCACCAGCACCGCTTCCCGGGCGGCAGCGAGGGCTTCCTTCTCGCGTCCCAGGTTGGAGAGCGCGATACTCCGCAGCCGGTGCGGCCATTCGTAGCTGGGGTTGAGGTGCGTGCCGGCTTCGGCCGCTTCCAGCGCCTCGGCGTGCCGGCCGAGCTCCAGCAGCGCCTGGGAGCTGAGACACCACGGGCGATAGCTTCCAGGGTCCGCGGCAATTGCGCGCTGCAACAGCGGCAGCGCGTCCGCATGCCGGCGCATCTCGATCAGCGCCTCCGCCTGGCGGCACAGCTCGTCCGCCAGCTCCTCATAATGCTCGCTCATTGGGTGTTGGGTGTTGGGTATTGGGAGCACGAGCGGCAGCCGCCGGTGGAGGGCGGAGGCTGGGGTGTTCAGGTGTTCAGGTGTTCAGGTGTTCAGGTGTTCAGGTGTTCAGCGATCATGGGCCTACGGCCCACCCCCGGTGATGAAAACGTG
>JAJFMS010000619.1 GCA_020696885.1 Armatimonadota bacterium
CTGAACACCTGAACACCTGAACACCTGAACACCTGAACACCTGAACACCTGAACACCTGAACACCTGAACACCTGAACACCTGAACACCTGAACACCGAACACCCACCATGTCCTTCGATCTCGCCATTCTCGGCTCCGGTTTTAGCGGCTCCCTGCTCGCCATGGCGGCGCGGCGGCTGGGGCTGAGTGTCCTGCTGCTGGAGCGGGGCACCCATCCCCGTTTCGCGATCGGGGAGTCGACCTCGCCGCTCACCAACCTGCTGCTGGAGGAGCTGGCCGTGGAGTACGACCTCCCCCGCCTGCTGCCGCTGGCGGCGTACGGCACCTGGAAGCGGGCCTATCCGGAGGTGGGGGTCGGGCTGAAGCGAGGGTTCTCGTTTTACCACCACCGCGAAGGGGAGCCGTTCCGCCCGCAGCCGGACCGGGCGAATGAGCTGATGGTGGCAGCTTCCCCCAACGACGAGGTGGCGGATACCCACTGGTACCGCGCGGACTTCGATCACTTCCTGCTCCGGGAGGCGCAGTCGCTGGGCGCGGAGTACCTGGACCGGTTCACCTTGACCCACGGAGCGCCGGGCGAGCCGGGCGTTCTGGAAGGGACCCGCGCGGGTCAGTCGCGGCGGTTCCAGGCGCGCTTCATCGTGGACGCTACCGGGCCGCGGGGTGCGCTTAGCCGGCTACTGGGGCTGCCGGAGAGCTCGCCGCATCCGCTCTATCCGGCCACGCAGGGGCTGTTCTCGCACTTCACCGGCGTGGGGAAGTTCGCGGAGGTGATCGGTCCGCGCGCCGAGCAGCCGCCCTACCCGCCGGATGCCGCCGCACTCCACCACGTGTTCCGCGGCGGTTGGATCTGGGTGCTCCGGTTCGACAACGGCATCACGAGCGCCGGCATCGCCGCCGAGGACTGGCTGGCGGAGGAGCTGGGGTTCTCCGAAGGGGCCGCGGCGTGGGACCGCGTGCTCGCGCGGTTCCCTTCGGTCCGCGAGCACTTCGCCGGCTCGGAGGCGGTGCTGCCGTTCATCCACGCGCCGCGGCTCGCCTACCGCTGCCAGGTGCCGAGCGGGCCCGGCTTCGCGCTGCTGCCCTCGGCGATGGCGTTCGTGGACCCGCTCTTCAGCACCGGCTTTCCGCTGACGCTGTTGGGCATTCACCGGATCGCGCGGGCGCTGCGGGACCACGGCGGAATCATGCCGTATCCGAACGAGGCGCAGTATGACCACCGCGTCACCAGCGAGGTCCGGGACACGGCGGCGCTGGTAGCGGGCTGCTACGGCTCCTTCGGCGACTTCCCCTCGTTCGCGGCGCTGTCGATGACCTACTTCGCGGCCGCTTCCTACTCCGAGATGGCCCGGCGCCTGGGCCGGCCGGACCTGGTCGGCCAGTTCCTACTGGGAGGCCGGCCGGAGTTCTCCGGAGCCCTCCGGGATGCGGCCGCCGCCGGGATGTCGGGCGCGCGGGTGGAGCTCCGGACGCTGGCGGAGCTGCTCGAGCCGTTTAATATCGCCGGGTTGTGCGACCCGGCCAAGCGCAACTGGTATGGGGTGGACCTGGAAGACGTGGTCCGCGGCGCCGCGAAGCTGGAGCAGACACCGGAGCAGGTGCGTGCGTTCATTGCTCGGATGGGCTGGTGAATCGACCGTAACCTCGGGCACGGATCCGCGTTAATGTGGAAGAGATCCCATTTGCTTCGGAGAGCCCGATGATCTACCGCCGTCGACTCACACTGGTTGTTGCTCTACTTCCCGTCCTGCTTGCCCCCGCCGTCGCTTCCGCGCAGACCCCACCGGCGCCCGGCTCCGTGTTCAAGGACGTCATCAAGCAGCCGACCGGCAAGAACGGCTACGAGGAGCTGGTGTTCGCCGCCGAGGTGCTGCGCACGAGCCAGGCGTTTCGCAAGGCCGAGCAGGGGGAGGCCACGCTCGCCTACAAGCGCCTGATGCTGGCCGACAAGCCGGTAATCCGGGCGCTGGGCCTGATCAAGCAGGGGCTCGCGAAACCGGTGTTCTCACCGCGCGAGATGGTGGAGCCCGGCTCGCTGCCGCAGGAGCTGGGCGGCCTGCGCAGCATCGGCCGGCTGTTGGCCATCCAGCAGTACGTGTTCCTCGCCGACGGGCGGATCTCCGACGCCCTCGGCAGCGCCCGGCTCGGGATGCGCGTGGGGCAGGTGATCCAGACCGACTCCCTCATCGGCGGCCTGGTGGGGGTGGCGGTGGGCGCCACAGCGGTCCGGCCGCTGGCCGCGCACCTGGAGCAGCTTTCCCTGCGGGACTGCGAGCTCCTAAAGTCGGTGTGCGACGAGTGGCTCGCCATGCCGGATCCGCTGCCCCGCGTGCTGGCGGCGGAGCGGAAGATCGTGCTCTCCAACCTCTCGGAGCTCCAGCGGCAATCCGGCACTGCCGGCGCGCCGGACGATCCGTTCCCGGCCACCGCGAAGTACGCTAACGACTACTTCGACCGCCAGATCGCCGAACTCGCCAAGCTGCCGTGGCAGCGGAAGGTCCTCTCCGTGGACGACGGTCCGGAGCTGAGCCGCACCCTGCTGGGCCTCTTCACGCCCACCCTCCAGCGGACCCTGGACGGTTACATCCGGGAAGAGGCGAACATCCGGATGCTGGCGCTCCACGCGCGCATCATCCAGTACCGCTGGGAGAACGACCGCCTGCCGGGAACCCTCGACGCGCTGAACGCCGCGAATCTCACGCTCGATCCGTTCACCGGCCAGCCGTTCCAGTACGAGGTCACCGGCCGCAAGTACCGGCTCTTCAGCGCCGGCCCCCTCGCCGCCGCCAACGATCCCGAGGCGGTGAACGGCCGGAAGCCGGTGTCGGTGGTGCCGGAATAGGCAACGTCCTGGGGAATTAACCGCAGAGACGCAGAGAGCGCACAGGGCGAGGTTTTGACAGGATAACAGGATGGAGCTGATGGAAGGTCAGGGACGGCGATAGCCGAGCACCCGAATCTGCCCTCGCCCTGCCGCCTTACCCCTCCGGTAAATCCTGTCTGTGGGCCTCTCTTCGCTACTTCCTCTGCGCCCTCTGCGTCTCTGCGGTTAATCCTACGAGGGACGCCTGAGCGTCCCAGGGCCTCTCTCTTCCCCACCCTCTGCGTCCTCTGCGTCTCTGCGGTTAATCCCACACAGGGCCACCCGACATTCCGCCGGACAACATTTCCTGAACATTTTTTCGCGGGCCGTGCCTGGAAAGAAGGAATGCGTGCCTGACGCGTCGGAATTCACTCCGACTTTGGCTGTGCTTGCACGTCACGACGACGAGAGGGAGAACGAGATGGAAGGTTACTGCGTTAAGTGCCGCTCCAAGAAGGAGATCAAGGACGCCAAGCAGGTAACGATGAAGAATGGCCGACCGGCCACCGAAGGCGCTTGCCCGGACTGCGGGACCAAGATCTTCAAGATCGGGAAGGCCAGCTAGACGCAGCCCACCGAGGCAGGCGGAACGACGCACCTCGGGTGCGGTCGGCCGGCTGCTCCCATTTCGGACCCCTGCCGCGGGCAGGGGTCCTTTTCATTGGTGGTGAACGTTGCCCTCGGAATTGTGAATCTTCGCCCCGGCTCGCCTGGCAGGTACCGGGGCACAGGGAGTAGAGCATGCGATTGTCGAGAGCATCCATCCTTCCGGTAGCCTCCGCGCTGTGCGGGCTGCTGCCGCTGGCCGCCTCCGCCGCGGACGCGCCGAAGGGCCCGGATACGCATCATCGCGGGCGGCCGTTTGTGCTGCGCGGCAACCAGGGCCTCCATTACGGGGACCATCTGAACCGCTACACGATGCAGAGCCGCGCCACGCAGCCGGTGGAAGCGGAGATCAGCGTCGCCGCCCAGCCCAACAAGGCGCCCCAGGGCTTCAAGGCG
>JAJFMS010000620.1 GCA_020696885.1 Armatimonadota bacterium
GAGGCACCAACCGTGACTCGTTCCACCCGCCTGCGTCCGCTGCTCGCCGGACTTTCCCTGCTCCTGCTGGCCGGTGGGCTGCAGCAGCCTGTGTCAGCCCTCATCCGGATCGCCGACGTGTCGCCGGCCCGCGCGAAGGAGTTGGGCATCACCGTGGAGGCGCAGCCGCGGGCGAACGAAAGCGACATCCGGGTCCAGGTAAAGTTCAAAGCAACCGGTGCTCTGAAGAGCTTCCAGTACGCGGAACTGGAGCTGGCGAAGGACGGAAAACGGCTTCTCGTGACCTCGCTACGGCCCCAGAAACCCGGTGGCGATAGCGGCCCTGAAGATAGGCAGCTGGAGTTCTACGTTGATCACACCCTCGCGCCGGACGCCACCGTGCTGATCGTGGCCTCCGCCGCACGAGGGGGCAGCGGCTACCAGCTCAAGATGAAGGACTTCCTCCCGCCGATCCGGGCGCAGCGCAGTACCGGCAGCGCATCGAGCCGGCGGGGATAAAGCGAGAACCACCATGAAAGCATTCGTGAAGATCGCCTGCGTCCTGGCCTCTGCCGCGGCGGTTCTACCCTATCAGAGAGCCAGCGCGGAGCTGATGTCGTTCACCATCCGCAAGGCGGAGCATTGCCCCGAAGGGTTGACCGTCAAGAGCAAGGTCGGCAAGGGCGGGATGATCGAGTTCGACGTCTCCCTGGACGCGGACAAAATCGCCCACGCCGGGGAGCTCTACCGTGGACAGGTGGGAGCGAACGCCTACCTGCAGATCGGGGCGCGGGAGCAGCAGCTTGCCTCGGTCACGGTCCAGGGGGACAAAGAAGGCAAGCAGACGCGCTACCGGTTCCGGCTCGCTCCGTCCGCGGTCCGCACCTCCGAGCTGCAGCTCTCCCTGTCGCTCTACGAGAAGGACGGACTCCCAACCCTGGGCGGCGGCGTGAGCATGCAGATCCCCCTGGCCGGCTTCGAGCCAGGAAAGAACCCCGCCGCAGCCGGGGCGAAGCAATAGGCATCCGTAACCTGCCGGGCCGTCGGCTCCGGCCACTCCTGGAGGCTCAAACCCATGATCCGCCCTTCCCGCCTGCGGCCGCTGCTCTCCGGCCTCGTTCTGGTCCTCGCGCTCTGCGGCTTGCAGCGGCCCGCCTCCGCGCTCGTCTTGACCAAAGACGTGTCGGTAAAAGACGCGAAGGAGCTCGGCATCACCGTGCACGCCCAGCCCCGACCGTCCGTGGGAGACGTCTGGGTCAAGGTAAGCTTCAAGACCACTGGCGCCCTGAAAGAGTTCACGGGGGCCAACCTGGTGGTGGTCAAAGATGGAAAGCGACTACTGATGGCCGACCTCAGGGCGCGGAAGCCCGCCATCAATAGCGCTCCCGAAGAGCAGCAGTTGGAGTTCTACATCGATCCGGCGACGCTTCCGGGCGCTTCGGTGACAGTGATCTCCTACTCACAACCGCTCACCGGTATCGGCTACCGGCTCAACATGAGCGATTTCGTGCCCCAGCCGGCTTCGCGGTAGCTCAGCAGCATTCCTGACCCCCGGCGCCCGTGCGGATGAACTCCCGGAGGGCGGCGATTCGGGGAGAGGCCGTAGCTGCCGGAAGCACCGCCCAGACTTCTGCGCGGAGCTCCGGCGGCGCCCCCTCTAGGGGAAGGCAGCGGAGGCCCGCGGGGAGCAGCGGATGGCTGAGGGCGGGGGTGAGCAGCACGCCCTCGCCTGCGGCAACGAGCGCGATGCAGTTCTGCCGCGCCTCTCGGTGATAGACGTTCGGCGTGAAGCCCGCCTCCCGGCAGGCCGCCAGCACCTGGTCGTAATGACCGGGCTGTTCGTGCCGCGCGTGCAGGATGAGCGTCTCGCTCTCCAGTGCATCGAGCCGCAGCCGGTCACTCGCCGCCAGCGGGTGGCCGGCGTGCAGCAGAACATTGAACGACTGCTCGATTAGCCGCACGTTCTCGAAGCCCTCCAGCTCCAGCGGCTCGTCCCCGAACCCCAGGTCCACGTGGCCGCCAGCCAGGGCCTCCCGCTGCGCCTCGCTCGATAGCTCCACCAGGTCCACGCTCACGTCGTGGTCACGCTCCCGCAGGCGCGCCAGGAGCTGGGGGAGCACGGTATTGAATGCCAGCCACGTGTAGCCGATGCGCAGCCGACCGGCCTGCCGGCGCACCACGGCGCGCACGCTCTCCAGCGCCAGCTCCGCCCGCGCGAGTACCGCGCGCGCTTCCACCACGAACACTTCTCCCACCGGCGTCAGCGTCACCCGCCGCGTGGTACGCTCGAAGAGCCGGGCGCCCACCACGCGCTCCACCTCGCTCACGGTGCGGGACAGCGGCGGCTGGGACATGTGCAGCCGCGCCGCCGCCCGCCCGAAGTTGAGCTCCTCGCCCAACGTTACGACGCATCGCATCTGGTGCAGGTCCAGCTCATCCATACAGTTTGGGTATCAACTAACGGCTAAAAGGGAGAGATCACATTCCTAATCTTCGCTAGTATAGCCCCAGCCGCTCTGTTGTGGGAGCCGGCAGAGGAGTGATTTCAGATGAGCAATGAGGCATTCATCCAGGCGGCGTTCAATAATCCCGAGATGGTCGCGCGGTACGCGGAAGGCCCTCGGCGGGTCATCCCCGGCTTTGCGGCCCTGCACCGCATGGTGGCGCAGTTGCTGGAGGAGCGCCTGGGAGCCGTGGGCCGGGTGCTGGTGCTGGGAGCCGGCGGTGGGATGGAGCTGGACTCCTTCACGGCGGCGCAGCCGGGCTGGACTTTCGTGGGCGTCGACCCCTCGCCCGTCATGCTGGGGCAGGCGCGGCAGCTCCTCGGCGAGCGGGCGAGCCGGGTAGAGCTCCTCGAAGGCTACATCCCGGAGGCCCCAGCCGGGCCGTTCGACGCCGCAACCTGCCTGCTCACGCTCCACCTGCTGCCGGACGACGGGCACAAGCTGGAGGCGCTGCAGGCCATCCACGCGCGCCTCGCGCCCGGCGCTCCGTTGGTGGTGGTGGACAACTGCATCGATCCGGCCGGGCCGGATACGGAGCGCCAGCTCCAGCGGTACGCGCGGTTTGCCATCGAGTCCGGGATGGAAGCGGAACAGATGGAGCGGTGGAAAGAGGTGGCGAAGAGCACACTGGGGCTGATCGCTCCGGCTCGCGAGGAAGCACTCCTGGCGGAGGCCGGCTTCACCGGCACCGAGCTCTTCTTCGCCGGGTTGTCATGGCGCGGGTGGGTTGCCTACGCCTGAGCCGATCCTTTCAAAGGAGGAAACCCCTGGCCGGCCGCTCAACGCGCAATCTACTATGAGCGACCATCGCGAGACCAGACGGACCAGCCAGGGGCGACCGCCCGCTGTTATCGGCACCCTCCGGCGAGGGGTGGATGCGGCCAGCGAATACCGCAAGCTCGCCGAAGAGGATGAGGAGGTAGGGTTGCTGCTCCAGACCGCGGGGAAGCACCGGCACGCCATCTACTTCTTTGTTCAGGCCATGGAGAAGCAGGTGCGGGCGAAGATCTTCGCCATCGTCGACCCGGGCAATCCCTACTTCCGCGAGAGCAACCGCAGCCATTCCGTCGACGACGCGCTGGCGTTCCTGGTACAGGTAGTCAGCGTCGATCCCGCCGTCCGCGAGCGCATCCGGTCCATCCTGAATACGTACGTGGTGGGCGGCATCCGCTTCACCCGACTCCACAACGACGTGCGCTATCCGTTCTACACCGAACGGCAGGGCTTCTCCTCGCTCGACATCACCACCCGCGACTCGGAGTTGATCCTGGACCGCCTGCGGTACCTCAAGACGATGCTCCGGGACATCGAGCGATTCCGGTAAGCCTCAGCGCGTGGCAGAAGAGCGTGCCAGCTCGCCCAGGGTCTCGATGGCGGCCTC
>JAJFMS010000621.1 GCA_020696885.1 Armatimonadota bacterium
ACGCCCTGCGCGCGAAGCTGTTCCCGCGTGTTCTGGAAGGCGCCCCAGTTCGGGAATTCCGCCAGCCGGGAGAGGCCCGAGCCGGCGAGCTGGGTCCACTGCACGTCCCGCGGCGCCAGGTGGGCTCCCGGGGGAGTATAGGCGCCGCTCGCCAGCAGCCAGGGGCGGAACGGCCGGCGCTCTTCCAGCCGCGTCTCACCGTCCGCCCGAATCAAGACCGCGTCGGTGCCGACGATCTCCACCGCCACCACGCCGGGCGTGTCCTCGAACCCGAAAAGGCGGGGCGGCTCCCCCCCGGCCGGCGCTCCGGCAGGCGGCGGGGGGGTGGGTGCGGTGGGATCTTGGTACGGCTGGTCGGACATGAGGATATACAATTGTAACGGTCCCGGCGACCTTCCGGAAGCCGAGCACAAGAATCCCCCCGGGCCGGGGAGGAGACGCCCGCTCCACGGGGAACCATAGCCACGGACAGGCGTTCCCAGACAGGCGTCCCAAATCAGTTGAGAGAGGAGAGTAGGCGTGTCGTCATCTGCCGGATTGCGAGGTGTGGTTGCCGGCGTCTCGCGGATCAGCACGGTAGACGGCCTCGAAGGGAGGCTGGTCTACCAGGGTATCACTATCCACGAACTGGCGGAGAACGCCTCCTTCGAAGAGGTCGCCTTCCTGCTATGGGAAGGGCGGCTCCCTACCCGGGCCGAGCTGGACCAACTGAATGCCGATCTCCGCAGCAACGCCGCGCTGCCGGAGCCGGTGATCGACATCCTGCGCAAGCTCCCCGCCACGGCCAAGCCGATGGACGTGCTGCGTACGGGCGTCTCCGCGCTGGGAATCTGGGATCCGGACACCGGGGACAACTCGCTGGAAGCCAACCGCCGCAAGGCGATCCGGCTTACCGCGCAGATCCCCACCCTCATCACCGCGTACCACCACCTCCGGTGCGGGCGAGAGCCGGTGGCCCCCCGCAACGACCTCTCCGTGGCCGCCAACTTCCTCTACATGCTCAACGGGGAGCTCCCCGGGCCGGTGGCCGAGAAGACCTTCGACATCGCCCTCACGCTCCACGCGGACCACGAGTTCAACGCCAGCACTTTCTCCTCCCGTGTCACCATCGCGACGCTCTCGGACATGTACTCCGCGATCACCGCGGCCATCGGCACCCTTTCCGGCCCGCTCCACGGCGGCGCCAACGAGGGCGTGTTCCGGATGCTGGAAGGCATCAGTGGACCGGACCAGGTGGACGAGTGGGTCCGCGAGCGGCTGGCGAAAAAGGAGCGGATCATGGGCTTCGGGCACGCGGTCTACAAGACCACGGACCCGCGTGCCACGCACCTGAAGCGCATGGCGAAAGAGCTGGCGGAAGAGAGCGGCAACTCGCGCCTGTATGAGATGTCCATCCGCATCGAAGAGCTGATGCTCGCCGAGAAGGGGCTCCACGCCAACGTGGACTTCTACAGCGCCACCGTCTACCACGTACTGGGCATCCCCACGGACCTGTTCACCCCGGTCTTCGCGGTGAGCCGCATCACCGGCTGGACGGCCCACGTGCTGGAGCAGCTCGCGGACAACCGGATCATCCGGCCCCGTGCGGACTACGTGGGTCCCACGGACGTCCATTACGTGCCGATCGACGAGCGAGGGTAAGGAGAGACCGGGGAGACCCCACCCCGCCCTTCGGGCACCCCTCCCCATCCCGTTGGGATGGAGAGGGGCCGTGCTCGTTGAGTTCGCACCGCTTGGCGAGGAAGCCCATGGCGGGTAACCGCTCGGTGGAGTTGGCACGTGAGTTCCGTAAGGAGCCCACGTGCGCTGAGAACCTGCTGTGGCAGCGAATTCGCGGGGAGCGGTTGGCGGGGCTGAGATTCCGTCGGCAGCATCCGCTGGGCGGAGCGATTGCGGACTTCTACCTCGCGGAGGCGCGGTTGGTGATCGAGGTGGACGGCGAGGTCCACAACTATCCGGAGATCCGCGAACGGGACCAGGCCCGGGACGAATGGATGAAGGAGCATGGGCTCACCGTTCTGCGGATTACCAATCAGCAGGTTCTAACGGACCTGGAAACAGTTCTGAACGAAATCCTCACAGTGGCGAACGCTGCTACTTGATGACCGGCCCCTCCGCTCCCGGCTCCTCTCTATCCCTGCGGGATAGAGATGGGTAACCGAAGGCTGGGGAGAGGTCCATTGATGATGACCGGCCCCTCCGCTCCACGGCCCTTCTCTATCCCGCAGGGATGGGGAGGGGTGCCCGAAGGGCGGGGTGGGGCCGTTTGATGACGAACCTTCCGCCCCACGGCCCCTCTCCATCCTACAGGGTATGGGGAAGGGTGCCCGAAGGGCGGGGTGGGGTTCCCACGAGGCCAATATGAGCACACCCGAATTCAAGACCTACGCAGCCCCCACCGAGGGCGAACCGATCACGCAGGGGCCCGGCGGCGAGCTGCAGGTCCCGAACAACCCGATCATCCCGTTCATCGAAGGGGACGGCACCGGCCGAGACATCTGGCGCGCTTCCGTTCGCGTGCTGGACGCGGCCGTGGAGAAGGCGTACGGCGGCGAGAAGAAGATCGCCTGGTACGAAGTGCTGGCCGGCGAGAAGGCGTTCAACCAGACCGGCGACTGGCTCCCGGATGACACCATCACCGCCTTCCGCGCGTACCTGGTCGGCATCAAGGGTCCGCTCACCACTCCGGTCGGCGGGGGGATCCGCAGCCTTAACGTGGCGCTGCGACAGATCCTGGATCTATATGTCTGCCTGCGGCCGGTCCGCTACTTCGCGGGCGTGCCCTCCCCGGTGAAGCGCCCCGAGCTGGTGGACATGGTGATCTTCCGCGAGAACACGGAAGACATCTACGCCGGCATCGAGTGGGCCGCCGAGAGCCCCGAAGCCCTGAAGATGATCGCCTTCCTCGAGAGCGAGATGGGCGTGAGCAAGATCCGGTTCCCCGCCACCAGCGGCATCGGCGTCAAGCCGGTGAGCCGCGAGGGCAGCGAGCGCCTCATCGGCGCGGCGATCCGCTACGCGATCACCGCCGGCCGCAAGAGCGTCACCCTGGTGCACAAGGGGAACATCATGAAGTTCACCGAAGGCGCCTTCCGGGACTGGGGCTACGACCTGGCCAAGAGCGAGTTCGGCGCCGAGGAGATCGACGGCGGGCCGTGGTGCAAGCTGCCGGACGGCATCGTCATCAAGGACGCCATCGCGGACATCACCCTCCAGCAGGTGCTCACCCGCCCAACCGACTTCGACGTCATCGCCACCACCAACCTGAACGGCGACTACCTGAGCGACGCCCTGGCGGCGCAGGTGGGCGGCATCGGCATCGCGCCGGGCGGTAACATCAACTACCACACCGGCCACGCCATCTTCGAGGCCACCCACGGCACCGCGCCGAAGTACGCGGACCTGGACCAGGTGAACCCCGGCAGCGTGATCCTCTCCGGTGAGATGATGCTGCGTCACCTCGGCTGGAACGAGGCGGCGGACCTGATCATCAAGGGTATGGATGGAGCCATCGGCGCCGGCACCGTCACCTACGACTTCCACCGCCTGATGGAGTCCGAAGGCCGCCCCGCCACGAAGCTGAAGACCAGCGAGTTCGGCGACGCGATCATCAGCCATATGTAAGCCGGGGCCCCACGCCGCGGAACATTGAGAGGGAAAGGCGGATCGCGAACGCGATCCGCCTTTCGCCGTACCAACGGAGGAGGCACAAGTGCGGGTATTGGTCATCGGTGGGACCCGGTTCGTCGGGTACTTTCTCAGTTGGCGCCTCCTCGCGCAGGGTCACCAGGTCACGCTGCTGAACCGGGGCAGCGCGGGGGATCCCTTTGGGGAGCGGGTGGAGCGGATCCGGTGCGACC
>JAJFMS010000622.1 GCA_020696885.1 Armatimonadota bacterium
CGTCCCCCGGGAGCTGTCGGGGCGGCGCCAGGCTCGGATCCCTCGAAACGCGTAGTTGTTCCTGGATACTTTCCGGGACACGTATCGATGAGGATTCTGTTCATGTCTAGACTACTCTGGCTCGCGGCGTGCGCCCTGCTGTCGCTCCATGCCGGTATCGTACAGGCCGCCCCCCGCTTTGCGGAGGCTGAAGGCACCATCTCCGCCGTCAGCACCGTTTCAGTTCCCGCCACGGTCACCCTCAGCAACGCTGGAGGTGATGTAACCGTTAACGTCCTTCCTTCCACGGTAATCGTCGTGGAGGGTCAAGGCCGGGTGTCGGTGAGTGCCCTGATGGTCGGCGCCGCCGCCGAAGCCAAGTACGATCTGAGCTCCCACAACGCCAAACAGATCAAGGTCGAGGCTGAACCGGAAGAGGACGAAGACGCCACCGCGATCGGCATCGTCCTGGATGCGGACCCGCTTTCCGGCACCGTGATGATCGACACCAACAACGACACGGTGGCGGATGTAACGCTGACTGCCAACGCGGACACGAAGATCGAAGTCGACGGCGTCCACCTGACCCTGGCCGAGTTGGACGCGCTCGATGGACTGCGGGTGCGCGCCGAGTACCTGACGGCCACCTTTGTGGCGCTGGAGATCGAGGCCGCGGCCAACGCTACCCAGACGGTCAACGGCACGGTGAGCGCAATCGATCCGGTGGCGGGAACGCTGACGATCGAAACCGCCAGCGGCCCACTCACCTTCGAGGTCGCGGACGCGGCGGACATCCGGCTCACCGGACGCAAGGTGACGCTGGCCGCGTTGCAGGTGGGTGACGTCGTGGAAGTGCGCTACGTGACGGATGGAACGGCGAACACCGCACTCCGGATCTCGGCCCGGCGTGCCAAGCCGCTGCGCATCACCGGTACGATCAGCGCCGTCGACGCAGGTGCGGGGACGATCACGGTTCAGGCACGCGGCACTTCCGTGGTGCTCAACGTAACCGCCTCCACTGATCTGCGGATCAACGGTCGGCCCGCCACCCTCGCGGACCTCGCCGCCGCAGTAACCGCCGGCGGCACGGTGAAGGTGAGCGCGGGCTACTTCGCTCGCACGGCTGGGAACCTTGCCACTGAAGTCCAGGTGAACGTTCGCGGACGCGGCCGGCGTTAGGGACAGGCGCGCCGGAGAGGTGAAGGAGTAGGAACCGCTCCCACAGTGCAACTGCGGGAGCGGTCCTCAGCACCCCGCCCTATCCCCGCAGCATCCCCCGGCGGAGCTCCTCCAGCGGATAGAAGGTTCCGCGCCAGTAGATCCCCCGCTGCCGCTCCGTGAGGATACCGCTCCGCACGATGATGAAGAGGAACAACAGCACCGCCAGCGGCCAGGCCAGCGCGTAGCGAGCCGGAATACCGCCCCGCCGGGCCCAGAATGCCTGGAGCAGCACCATGCCGCCGATGGCGGTGGCGCAGAGCAACCGCGGAGTCAGTTCGCCGACGAACAGCCCCACGTACGGCCACACCGCGGAAGCACTCAACCCCACGATGGAGAAGAGCACCATCCCCCACGAGTAGCCGCAGCCGGCGAACGCGTTTTTGGTGAGCACGTGGATCACGCCTGGCAGGCCGAACGCCCACCGCACCCGCAGGTGCTGGTTCGCCTCGCCTAGGCATTGCCGGTAGCCGCCGCGCTTGATCAGCTTCCCGAGGTGGATGTCGTCCGCCACGTCCATGCGGAGTCGCTCGTGGCCGCCGAGGGCGTGGTACACCGAGGCGCGCACCATGTTGAACGCGCCCACCCCCACGTAGCCCCCGCCGCCCGGCCGCGACGCTTCCCACGTGCGGAACCGCACGTTGAAGATCGTCATGAAGAAGCTGTTGAAAGCGCGCTCCCAGAACCCTTCGCTGATGATGCGCGGATACAGCACCAGGTCGTCCCACCCCCCGCGGGTCGCTAGCCCCAGGGCCCGGCGGAGGGCGTCCGGCTGATAGACCACGTCTGCGTCCGTGAACAGCACCCATTCGCCGGAGGCCTGGGCGGCTCCCTGGTGGAGCGCGTGGTTCTTACCGAGCCAGCCGTCGGGGAGGGTCTCGATGTGGTGGACTCGGAGCCGGGGATTCTCCGTCGCCAGGCGGTCCAGGATCGCTCCGGTGGCGTCGGTGGACCGGTCCTCCACCGCGATGACTTCCAGGTCCGGATAGTCGAGCGCCAGCAGGGAGCGCATGGCGGGTTCCACCGTCTCCGCCTCATTGCAGGCGGGCACCACGATGGATAGGCGCGGGCACTCCGCATCCGCCAGCGGCGCTTCACGCTCCAGCAGCGGCACGCGGGAAAACCCGTGCATCAGCACGAGTGCGGCACCCAGCCAGAAGCCGGCGCCGATCATCGACAGGAAGAGGAAGACGAGCTCCAGCATCAGCTACGCGAAACCCGCCTTCCCCATTCCGGTCTTCTTAACTTCCTAGTTAACTTCTTGGCTTGCTGATCAAAGACGTCAGAACCCCATCTTGTCCGCGAAGCGGTCGTCCTCGGTGAGGTCGGAGTCCAGCAGCACCCGCCACTCGCGGTCGCCCACGTAGCAAAGCACGGTCCCGCAGCCGCCGCACTTGGCGCGGCTCTCGTACCCGCTGCCGATCGGCGGCGCCTTCGGCTCACCGGTGATCCGATCCCGGGGGAACAGCGGCTTGTTGCACACGGGGCACCGCCCGAAGTCCGGCGGCGCTTCTGCGGTGGTCTCGCCCGGCGCGTCTCGCTCGATGATGTTCGGGTTGTAGGTCACACTCATTCAGTTCTCTCCCGCGGTCCTGTCGGCCTCTACCGTCGCTTGCTACCCGGTATTATCCCCCGTTCGCCGTCTCCGGTTCAACTCCCCACCCGGTTTCGGTCGGTTTCTCGCATCCGGCTGCGCTGCACCCCTCCACCCTCGCGTAGTAGGTGGAGGGATGCCGCACGCCACTCCCGAATAGCCCAGGCAGGGACGCAGCAGCGCCACGTCGTGGAATCTCACATGGGTGCCAAGCATTGGTGGATCGGATGGAGCCTGGGAGCCGGCGCGCTGCTAACCGCCGCCGCGGTGACCGCTGTGCCGCCCGCGCCGGCGGCCGGAGCGGAACAGCTCCAGGAGGCCGCCCTGGCGCTCCTCAAGAACCGGTGCGTCCGGTGTCACGGGCCCGCCCGGATCGAGGGCGGCCTGAACCTGGCGGTGCCCACCGCAATCGCCCGCGGTGGTAAGTCCGGGCCGGCGGTCTCCCACACGGATCCGGACCGCAGCCTCCTCTGGCGGCGAGTCGCCGCCGGACAGATGCCCCCCGGCGAACCGCTCTCCCCCTTGGACCGCGCCACGCTCCGCAACTGGCTCGCCGCGGGGGCTCCCGGCCTGCCCACGCGCGTTTCGGCCCGCCCGAACGGCGACGAGCACTGGGCCTCCCAGAAGCTCCGCGCCGTGTCGCCGCCCGCCGTCCGAAACGCCGGCCGCGTACGAACGCCGATCGACCGCTTCATCCAGGCTCGCCTCGAAGCCCACGGCCTCTCCCTCGCCGCGGAAGCCTCGCCCGAAATCCTGATCCGCCGCGTCACCTTCGACCTCACCGGCCTCCCGCCCACCCCCGAGGAAGTAGAAGCGTTCGTCCGGGAATGCGCGGTGGAAGCCCGATCCGCAAGGATCAACTCCCTGCTGGGAAAGGACGCCCACCTCCCAGCCCTCGGAGGCCAGGGCGGCCGCCCCCGACCACCCAAACCCCCCAACACCGCGTACTCCCGCCTGGTCGACCGCCTGCTGGCCTCCCCCGCCTACGGCGAGCGCTGGGCCAGGAAGTGGCTCGACCTGGCCCGCTACGCCGACACCAACGGCTACGAGAAGGA
>JAJFMS010000623.1 GCA_020696885.1 Armatimonadota bacterium
CGCTGTCGCTCCAGGCGGGCGCCGAGCTGTGCGAGATCCTCCGCGAGCCGGAGCACGCGGCGCGGGCCGCAGCAGCCTCCAAGCGCGCGGCCGCCTTCCGGCGCGCACCCAGCCCCAGCAAGCAGGCCAACGCCCTGCTGGTGCTCGCGGGCACGGCAAACGCCGCGGAGACGAACCGGAGCATCCTCTCTCGCGATCCGAACAACGGGCTCTCTACCTTCTACGGCTACTACATCCTCCAGGCGCGGGCGCAGGCCGGTGACTATCAGGGCTGCCTGGACCTCATCCGCACCTACTGGGGCGGCATGCTGGACCGCGGCGCCACCACGTTCTGGGAAGGCTTCGAGCTGGACTGGACCAAAGGCTCTTCACGGATCGACGAGCTGCCGCAGGCCGGGCAGAAGGACCTCCACGCAGACTTCGGCGACTACTGCTATGTCGGACTGCGGCACAGCCTCTGTCACGGCTGGGCGGCGGGACCCACGGCCTGGCTCTCCGAGCACGTGCTGGGCATCGCGCCGGAAAAGCCCGGGTTCGAGTCGATCCGCGTCACTCCGCACCTGGGCGACCTGCAGTGGGCCGAGGGCGCCGTCCCCACCCCGCATGGATTGCTCCGCGTCCGCCACGAGAAGAAGGGCGGAAAGGTCAGCACTGAGATCGACGCCCCCTCCGACGTGAAGAAGCGGATTCGCAAGTAGCCACCGAGACTGATGCAAGACACCCCTTTGCGGATCGCCATGTGGTCGGGTCCGCGCAATATCTCCACGGCAATGCTCCGCGCCTGGGGCAACCGTCCCGACACCTGGGTGACCGACGAGCCGCTCTACGCCCACTACCTCCACCGCACCGGGCTTCCCCACCCGGGCGCCGCGGAGATCATCGCGGCCTACGATCCGGACTGGCGCCGGGTGGCGGAGTGGCTGACCGGCCCGGTGCCGGAGGGCCGGCGGCTCTGGTATCAGAAGCACATGGCGCACCACCTGCTGTCGAACATCGAGCGGGACTGGCTACAGGCGCTCACCCACTGCTTCCTGATCCGCGAGCCGCGGGAGATGGTGACCTCCCTCATGAAGATCATCCCGGAGCCCACGCTGGAGGACACCGGTCTGCCGCAGCAGGTGGCGCTGTTCGAGTGGGAGCGAGAACGCACCGGCAGCCTCCCCCCGGTACTCGACTCACGCGATGTGCTGAACGACCCCGCAGGCACGATGCGCCGGCTCTGCGAGGTGCTGGAGGTGCCGTTCACCGAGGCGATGCTCTCCTGGCCGGCCGGACCGCGCGCCACCGATGGCGTCTGGGCGAAGTACTGGTATGATGCGGTCGAGCGCTCCACCGGCTTCCAGCCCTATGCGCCCAAGCCGGAGCCGGTGCCGGACTCGCTGCTGGACCTGGAAGCCCGCTGCAACGATCTGTACGAGCAGCTCTACGCCCATCGACTCGGTCCGGAGACGCCGCCGCAATGAAGCAGACCTGGGACGAACGCAACCGGGACCTGATCGTCAACATCAACGGGAAGCTGGTCCACCGGGACGAGGCGGGGGTGAGCCCGTTCGACTCCGTGGTGCAGGGCGGCGACGCTGTGTGGGAAGGCCTGCGACTCTACCAGGGGCGCATCTTCAAGCTGCGGGAGCACCTGGACCGGCTGCGCCACTCCGCGCTAGCGCTCGCGTTCACCGAGATCCCGCCGCACGACGCCATCGTGGAGGAGATCCGGAAGACGCTTGCGGCCAACGGGATGACGGACGGCGTACACCTCCGCCTCACGCTTACCCGCGGGGTAAAGATCACCTCCGGGATGGACCCCCGGTTGAACCAGGCAGGCCCGACGCTTATCGTGCTGGCGGAGCACAAGGCACCGGTGTATGACAAGGGCGGCATCTCGCTGATCACCAGCAGCGTGCGCCGCCCGCCGCCGGACGTGCTGGATCCGAAGATCCACCACAACAACCTGCTCACCTCCATCCTCGCCAAGATCGAAGCGAACGTGGCCGGCGCGGACGACGCGGTGATGCTGGACATGCGCGGCTTCGTGGCGGAGACAAACGCGACCCACGTGTTTCTGGTCGACCAGGGCGTCCTCCGCACCCCGCGCGTGGTCGCCTGCCCGGAGGGGATCACCCGCGCCACGGTGCTGGGGCTCTGCCGGGAACACGGCATCCCCTGCGAGGTGCAGGACCTCTCCCTGCCGGAGTTCTACCGGGCGGACGAGATGTTCTGCACCGGCACCATGGGCGAGCTGGCGCCGGTGGTGCGCCTGGACGGACGGCCGATCGGCGACGGCAATCCCGGCCCGATGACCCGCCGCCTGAGCGACCTGTTCCGCGCCCTCACCGAGGTGGAAGGTGAGCCGGTCGTCTGACCCGACGCCCCGCCATCGTAGCGGGTGATGTGGCAGGAAACACCCGGGTCGGTGACGGATAGCTACGGCTGGGGCCTTGTAGGCCCTGAACGCGCCCCAGGCTCCCGGCGGAGGCGCTCCCTTACGATCGTGGGATGGACTGGATGACATCGATGTCAAAACGAATGCTCAACGGAACTGCGCTGCTCGCCGTACTGGCGGGACTGCTGCTGGGTGGCGCTGCCCCGGCGGATGCCGCGGCGCGGTGGACCCCGGAGAAGGCGAACGAGTGGCAGCGTAAAACCGGCTGGCTGATCGGCTCCAACTACGCGCCCCGCACCGCCGTTAACCAGCTCGAGATGTGGCAGGCGGACACCTTCGATCCGAAGACGATCGACCAGGAGCTCGGCTGGGCGGAGGGTCTCGGCTTCAACAGCATGCGCGTCTTCCTCCACGACCTGGCGTATCAGCAGGACCCCAAGGGGTTCCTGGACCGGATGGAGCAGTTCCTGAAGATCGCGGACCGGCACAAGATCGGCGTGATGTTCGTGCTGTTCGACAGCGTGTGGGACCCGCACCCGCACATCGGCAAGCAGCGCGCCCCCACCCCGCACCTCCATAATCCCGGCTGGGTGCAGAGCCCCGGCGCCGAGGTGCTGCGCGACCCGTCCAAGCACAACGCGCTCAAGGGCTATGTTCAGGGCGTGCTGCGCCGGTTCGCGAAGGACCGCCGGGTGCATGCCTGGGACCTCTGGAACGAGCCGGACAATACCAACGGCAACAGCTACCGCGCCTGGGAAGTGGAGAACAAGGCGAACGTGATGCTGCCGCTGTTGAAGAAGGTGTTCGCCTGGTCGCAGGAGGTCAACCCGGACCAACCGCTCACCTGCGGCGTCTGGATCGGCGAGTGGGATACCGACCAGCGGCTGAAGACCTGGGAGCGGTTCCAGCTCGAAGAATCGGACGTGATCACGTACCACAACTACGGCGATCTGCCGGAGCAGGAGAAGCGCATCGGCTGGCTCCGCCGCTACAACCGCCCGATCCTCTGCACGGAATACATGGCGCGGCCGATGAAGAGCACCTTCCAGGGTACCCTCCCCTACCTGAAGGAGCAGAAGGTCGGCGCTTACAACTGGGGCTTCGTCTCCGGGAAGAGCCAGACGATCTACCCGTGGGATTCCTGGAACAAGCGCTACACGGCCGAGCCGCCGCTCTGGTTCCACGACATCTTCCGGCCGGACGGCCGCCCGTATCTGGAAGACGAGGTGCGCTTCCTCCGGCAGATCACGGGGAAAGGCGCCGCCACCCGTCCCATGCCGCGGCGGAGGCTGGCTGGGGTAGCTGGTGATTAGTGGTTAGTGGTTAGTGCCCGCAACCGGGTGGTTGCCCGGAGTCCCGGAGCCATCCGGGGACTACCTACCGAAGACGGATGGAGTCCCGGCTGATTGCCAGGAGTCCCGCTGTCAGGGGCTGTGAAAGAATTATTGATCTAACAGTTTTTG
>JAJFMS010000624.1 GCA_020696885.1 Armatimonadota bacterium
ATCGATCTCGGACCCGAGAACCCGCAGCGAGCCGGGCAGATCGTCGCGATTTCGGAGCAGCCCGCGGTAGCAGCGGTGATCGCGCCGGATATCGGCTCCTACCTGAGCTCCGTTCTGCAAATGCACCGAACGGGGCAGTTGGTTGCGTCGACCGTAGCGGGCAGCAGAGTCTGGCAGCACGTAGGCTTACCCGGCTAGCTAACGGGTTTTGCCAGATCGGCCGTCATCCGCGCGGGGCGTCGTGCACCACACTCATTCGGCGCTCTCGAAGCAGGTCGCCGTCAGCGAACGCCGCACGCGGCGCGGCCTATGGTTTACTGGCAAAGCAGTTACCTCGGCACGGCACCGCTATTGGAGGCTGGCTTTGACCGTGCCCGCGGCGAGCGCCGGTTCCATGTCGTCACGTGGAGAGTTCAGCCCGGGCGTCGGCAGAAGCTTCCCGAGCTCGGAGACGAAGGCGAGGTAGCGCCCGTCCGGGCTGAGGGCGGGGCTCTGCTCGGCGCCGGGACCGTTCAGACCGGGTAGCGGTACGAGTGCGCCGGTGCTGCGGTCGTAGAGGTGCACGTCCAGGTCCCCGCTGCCGGCCGGAGCGCCGGGATCGCGCGGACGGGTAGAGACGAACGCCAGCCAGCGGCCGTCCGCGCTGATACACGGCTCCGTCTCCCGCGAGGCCGAGTTCAAACCGGGGAGCGGCACCGGGTGCTTCTCCAGCGTGTCGTACAGGTAGAGATCTTGAAGGCCGGCGCCATCCGGGCGGCTGGAAGCGAACGCCAGCCAACGGCCGTCGCCGGAGAGCGAGGGCATGCGGTCATCCTCGTCGGAGTTAAGGCCCGGGAGCTCGTGGGGCTTGCCGTCTTCCCGGTCCATGAGCAACAGGTTCCATCCGGAGGGGCCGGGCCGGAACAGCGTGGCGAACAGCAGCCGCTTCCCATCCGCCGTCAGGCAGGGAGCCATGTCGACGGCCGTGGCGGGAGAGGGCGGCAGCGGCACGCTCTGCTTTCCGTTCACGTCCCACAGCATCAGTCGCGCTTCCTTGCCGACCGCCTCCACGTTGAACGCGAGGAGAGCGCCGTCGGCGGTCAGGAACGGGTCGAAGTCGCTCCGGTCCGTTGCCGGCGGCGGCCCGTCTTCGATCCGGCCGCTCCCCACCCCATCGTGGCGATAGACGTAGATCCGCGGATACCCCACGTGGTGCCGGTAGGAGGAGAGCGCGAGCGTGACCCCAGGCGGCGTGCCGGGGAGCTGGCTTGCACCCGGCGTCGGCAACGCGGCGACGAGCATAGCCGCAGGGAGGAGCGACCATCCAAGCCGGGCAGCGTGCCTCAACCGATCAGCTCCGGCATCGGCTCTCCCGAGCCGACGAACGGCCGCAGGCGATCGTCCAGGTTTGCGTTCAGGCCGAGGAGGCGGTAGAGGGTGACAATCAGGTCCGGCAGGGTCACCGGTCGGCTGGCGGGATAGGCGCCCTGAAGATCGCTCTCCCCGATGATGGTGCCGCCCGGCACGCCGGCGCCCGCGAGGAAGACGGACTGGCACGCGGGCCAGTGGTCTCGGCCGCCCCACTTGTTGATCTTGGGCGTGCGGCCGAACTCACCCAGCGCCACCACGAGCGTGGTGTCCAGGAGCCCTCGCTCATGCAGGTCTCCCAGGAGCGTCGCCATCCCGTGATCGAAGCGCGGGCACAACTGGGTCTCCATCCGGGAGAGGCCGGGCAGCTCGGCGCCGTGGATGTCCCAGGCATCATACGCGGACGACTCATCGGCGAAGTCCCCGAACCACTTGATCTCCACAAAGCGGGTACCGGCCTCCACCAGCCGCCGCGCGAGGAGGCAGCTCTGGCCGAACTTGTTGGCGCCGTAAGCGTCGCGGAGGCTGTCCCGCTCTCGGCCCAGGTCGAACGCCGCACGTACCTCGGCAGAGGTCAGGATGCCGACTGCGCGCTGGTAGCTGCTATCGCGATCCCGCAGCAGGCGGTCGGAATCCACCTCGCGCCGCACCGCTTCCACCTGGTCCAGCAGGCTCCGTCGCCGCTCGAACCGCGCGGCGGGAACCGCCAGGTCGTAGTCCGGCAGTACCACCTTTCCGGTGGACGGGTCGGGCACCCGCACCGGATCGAAGGCCGGGCCCAGCGTGCCCCCAGTGACGCCCGCCATGTCGTTGCCCAGGCGGAAGTAAGGAGGGACGGAGGTCTTGAAGCCGCGTGCGTAGGAGACGACCGCACCGTACGAGGTGCCGCCGCCGGGCTTACCGGTGAGCGCGTGCTTCGCGGAGTGGATGTCGAAGCCGTGAGTGTGGCCCCGGAGCACGCAGAACTTGTCCATGCGGCGGGACAGGTTCGGCAGCAGCTCGCTGATACGGATGCCGGGGACGTTCGTCTCGATGGCGCCGTACGGGCCGCGGATCTCCGCGGGCTGGCCTGGCTTAGGATCGAACGTCTCGAACTGGCTAGGACCGCCGTTGAGGAAGATGAAGATGCAGCTCAAGTCCCGCTCGCGACGGGGCTTCGCCGCGGCTGCTGCCGGCGGTGCAAACACCTGCGGCAGCGAGAGCCCCAACCAGCCGACGCCTCCGACGGTAAGCAAGCTGCGCCGCGAAGGTCCGCTGCAGGTCCGGATCTCGCCGCTTCCCAGGTTGAGCATGGAGCGCGTCCTTGTCGTACCGTCGTTCAGGCCGTTCGTTGAGACCCGCAGGAGGCGACGCCGGTTGCGGGATTATGATGCTGCGCCGCTTAGGTCCGACGAAGTGTCGGCAAGACAAGTTTTTTGGCCTGTTCGCTTGACGCTGCACGACCGATAGGTTATCAATTTGTTAGTCGTTAACGGTAACGTCTGACTTATTTACTGGCAGGACGATCTGGAAGAACCGTTCCATCCGCTAACCATCCGAGAGGTGGCCGCCAAGCTCGGCGTCTCGTCGATGACCGTCCACCGGGCGCTCGCGGGGAAGCCCGACGTGGCCGCGAAAACGCGCGCGCGCGTGCTGGAAGAAGCGGAGCGGCTGGGTTACCGGCCCAACATCGCGGCGCGGGGGCTGAGGCAAGGCAAAACGTTCACGCTGGGCGTGCTCCTCTCCGACGTAGCCGCCTCCTTCCTGCCGGAAGTGCTGCAGGGCATCCACCTGGCCGCCGAAGACCGAGGCTATCACGCCATCGTCTGCGTGCACGAGCATGACCCGGACCGGGCCAAGCGTCACCTTCAGCATCTACAGTCCAAGGGCGTGGACGGTATTGTTTACTACCCCACTCTTGGTGGGAAGGATCTGGATGTGCTCAACCAGGTAGCCCGCAACACCCCCACCGTAGCGATCATGCGCGAGGCGCCAGGGTTCACCGGCTCCACGGTGCTGGTGGACGACCGCCTGGGCGGCGCGGTAGCGGTCCGCCATCTGCTGGAGCTGGGTCATCAGCGGGTCGGCTTCCTGGGCTACGAAGACAACGGGTTCACCCAGGAGCGCCAGCAAGGGTACGAAGAGACGCTGCGGGAAGCAGGTATCGAGCCCCGGCCGGAGTGGATCGCCCACGCCAGCCGGCGGGAAGACGCCTGCCGGGCGGCCACCGGCCTGCTCACCCTCCCGGAGCGCCCCACCGCGCTGTTCTGCGCCTCCGACCGGCTGGCAGCCCGCGCGATCCAGGCGGCTGCGGCGTTGGAGCTGAACGTCCCGCGCAACCTTTCGGTGGTGGGGTTCAACGGAGACGCGTGGTTGGATCTGCTCTCCGTCCCGCTCACCACGGTGGCCCAGCCGCGGCTGGAGTTGGGCAGCCGAGCTGCTCGCCTGGTGCTGGAGCCCCTTGAGGACGCGGGCGGGCACGCCGTAATCAAGTTAGATCCCTGGCTGGTGGCACGCGAGTCTACCGCTCTTCTTTCTCCCTGATCGTTTCGCTATCGATATTATCGCTAGATCCTTGAGCAATCGACCGTTTACGTTAACGGTGGCACGAAAGGAATGGTTTCCCATGAGATCGAGACGCCCTGGTTTCACCCTCATTGAACTGCTCGTGGTAATCGCCATCATTGCGATTCTGGCAGCGATCCTCTTCCCGGTCTTCGCGAAGGCCCGCGAGGCGGCGCGCAAGGTGCAGTGCGCAAGTAACCTGAAGCAGATTGCAACCGGCTTCATCATGTACTCGCAGGACTACGACG
>JAJFMS010000625.1 GCA_020696885.1 Armatimonadota bacterium
GCTTTTCATGGGCGTGCGCATGGCGTGTGCCCGCTGTCACAACCACCCGTACGACCGCTGGAAGCAGTCTGACTACCACGCGCTGGCGGCCTACTTCGCCCGCGTGGGCCGAGAGACGAAGCACAAGCCGCGCCGGCAGCGGTTCGATGCCGAGGAGATCAACGGCGACGAGTTCATCGTGGCTCGCTCGACGGGGGAGTGGATGAACCCGGCCACCGGCGAGGCGATGCAGCCCGGCATGCTGGGGGATCCGGCGAGCGTACCGGCAGCCGACACCGGCGACCGGCGCGAGGCCCTGGCGACCTGGCTCACCCGCCCGGAGAACCCGTACTTTGCGAAGGCGATGGTGAACCGGGTCTGGTACCACCTGCTGGGCCGGGGTATCGTGGACCCAGTGGACGACTTCCGCGAGTCGAACCCGGCCACGAATCAGCCGCTGTTGGACGCCCTTTCAACCGACTTCGCCACGCATGGCTTCGATCTCCGACGGCTGGTCGGGACGATCATGAATTCGTCCACCTACCAGCTCAGCGCCGCGCCGAACGCCGGCAATGCCGCGGACGAGAAGTACTTCTCGCACGCGCTGGCGCCACGGCTCACGGCGGAGCAGATGCTGGAGGCGATCAGCAGCGTCACCGGGGCTCCGGAGGAGTTCCCCGGCTACCCGGCCGGCACGCACCTCTCGCAGGTGGTCCCCACGTGGCAGGTCCACCCATTCCTGCGGCTCTTCGGGCAGCCGCCGCGAGAGACGGTGTGCGAATGCGAGCGGAACGGCGAGCCGACTCTCGGGCAGTCGTTCGAGCTGATCAGCGGGCGGCAGATCGATTCGCGGCTCCGCGCGCCCGGAAACCGGCTGGCGCGGCTGCTCGCGTCCGGCCGCTCGCCGGCCGAGATGGTGACGGAGCTTTACCTCGCCGCCTACGCCCGCCCGCCCTCGCCCGCGGAGCTGGAGACCGCCACCGGCTTCCTCTCGAAGGCGATGGACCGGCGCACGGCGCTGGAAGACCTCACCTGGGGCTTGATCAACACCAAAGAGTTCTTGCTGCGGCATTAGGCAGCGGGATCCGGGGAAGAGTTTTGGACAGGATTAACGGGATTTACAGGATTGGGGAACCGGCGAAGCACCGGTCCAAGTCCCTGGGTTCCCCCTGAAGTGGCTACCGGAGTAAACGATGAGCAATCCCAATCCGTTGGATCTGGCCTGCGACGACTTCCGGCGCAGCTACCGCCTGAGCCGCCGCTCCGCGCTGCAGGTGGGGACGCTCGGGACGCTCGGGCTGGGGCTGCCGGCGCTGCTCCAGGCACAGGCGCTGGCCGCCGGCGCGAACCCGCGTGCCAAGTCCGTCATCCTGCTGTTCAACTTCGGCGGCGCCAGCCACCTGGAGAGCTTCGACTGCAAGCCGGAGGGGTCCGAGCAGTCGCGCGGGGAGTTCAAGCCGATCCCCACCAGCGTGCCCGGCACCCAGGTCTGCGAGCTGCTGCCGAACATGGCGAAGATGGCCCACGAGTACGCCATCGTCCGCAGCATGCACCATTCGATGGGGAACCACAACGCGGCCGGATACACGGCGCTCTCCGGCTACCCGCCGCCCAAGGACGACATCAACCTGCGCGACACCCCGGACCTGATGCCGGCGTACGGAAGCGTGGTGAACGCCTTACGCCCGTCCGCAGCCCAGGTGCCGACCGCCGTGACCATGCCCACCCTGATCCGCGACGCCACGCAGACCCCCGGCCAGCACGCCGGCTTCCTGGGGAAGCGGCACGATCCGCTCCTGGTCATGCGAGACCCCAATGCTCGCGACTTCGCGGTGCCGGAGCTGAGCCTGCCGGACAGCCTGTCGGTCGAGCGGCTTCAGGACCGCCGGAAGCTGTTGGCAGCGCTCGATCGGAAAGAGGCGCAGTTCGAGAAGAACGCCGCCGCGCGCGGGATCGACGTCTACCACGAGCGGGCGTTCACCATGCTCGCCTCACCTGCCGTGAAGGCCGCGTTCGCGCTCGATGAGGAGTCGGCGGCCACCCGCGACCGGTATGGGCGCACCACCTTCGGCCAATGCTGCCTCCTCTCCCGGCGGTTGGTGTCGGTGGGCGTGAAGCTCGTCACCGTGTACTACTCCCACATGAGCGGCGGCTTCATCTGGGACACTCACAAGGACCACTTCAAGACGATCAAGTCGACCTTGCTGCCCACCACGGACCAGGCGGTTCCAGCGCTCCTGAACGACCTCAAGCAGCGCGGACTGCTGGACGAGACGCTCGTCATCTGGCTCGGCGAGTTCGGGCGCACGCCGAAGGTCAACAAGGACGCGGGCCGCGACCACTGGCCGCAGGCGTACTCGGTGGTGCTGGCCGGCGCGGGGATCCGCGGTGGAGCAGTCTACGGAGCTACGGATGCCGATGGCGCTTACCCGACCACGGACCCGGTGAGCCCGGCCAACCTGGCAGGGACGATGTATCACGCGCTGGGAATCGATCCGCGAACGCTGATCCGCGACCGGCTCGGGCGGCCGTTCCCGATCGCGGACGACCCCGTGCTACCGCTTTTCGGATAGACCCGACCATGCACCGGAGCTCCACTACACGACTGTTGGCCCGCTGGCTGCTCGCCGGCGCGCTCGTCTCGCTCGCGGCCTGGCGAGCGGGCGCCCAGACCCCGTCTGCGCCCATGGCCCCGGTGACGGTTCGCACCGCCGTCAACCCGGCGGATGGCGCGGAGATGGTGATCATTCCCGGCGGCAAGTTCACCATGGGCTTCACCAGCAGCGGCGACAGCGGGCGTCGGCGTCGCCAGGGCAGCGAAGGGGGGCAGGGCGACGAGCTCCCCGCGCACCCGGTAACGGTGTCCGCCTTCGCGATGTACCGGTTCGAGGTGACCAACGCGCAGTATGACGCGTTCTGTAAGGCGACCGGCCACCGGCGTTCCGCCTTCGCCGGCAACTCCAAGTTCGGCCAGCCGAAGCAGCCGGTGGTGGGCGTCACCTGGGACGATGCCGTGGCTTACTGCAAGTGGGCGGGAGCACGGCTGCCCACCGAAGCCGAATGGGAGTACGCGGCCCGCGGTACGGACGGTCGCCCGTATCCCTGGGGCGCGACACGGCCGAGCGCCAAGCACGCCCGTTACGACGAGACCGATGGTCCGCTGCCGGTGGGCTCCTGCCCGGAGGGCGCGTCTCCGTTCGGCTGCCAGGACATGGCGGGGAACGCCTGGGAGTGGGTAGCAGACTACTACGACTACGCCTACTACCAGCGCAGTCCAGAGCGCGACCCGCAAGGCCCCGAGAAGGGCGTGCGCCGGGTGCTGCGCGGAGGGTGCTGGGGCTTCCCGGCCGAGCTGCGCGCCACCTTCCGCGCCTACGACAAACCGTCTGCTTCGACCAACTACATCGGGTTCCGCTGCGCGTCCGTCGTACCGAGCACCGGGTCGTGAGCCTTCCAAAGTGGCCGAACGGACGCTGGTGGGAACGCCGCCTGGTTGATCGTTCGTCAATGAGATGAGTGGGACGGACGAGAGGCGATTGGGAGTATTCAATGGCGAATCGACGAGAGTTACTGGCGATCTCTGCAGCGGGAATTCTGGCCGCGTCCTTGCCCGCGGGCGCCGCCGGCCTGGATGGCGCGCGGACCCGGCGGCCGTCTCGACGCGCTCGGCCGAAGGTCGGTGATCCGGCTCTGGAACTCAGCGCCTTCCATTCGGACGGAAACGCGCTGGGCTCGGGCGACTTCGCCGGGAAGGTGGTGCTCGTCGCATGCTGGAAGCAGGGGGCCGATGGCAACGGACTCCCGTTCGCGGTGCTCAACCCGCTGCGCCGCCAGTATGCAGCGCGCCCCGAGTTTCTCATCCT
>JAJFMS010000626.1 GCA_020696885.1 Armatimonadota bacterium
CTGCACTCAGCCAAGCATTGCGATCCTTCCGCCTCCGGCCCCTCTCCATCGCAGATGGGGAGGGGTGCCGGGGTGCCCTCTGGGCCTGCGGGGTGGGGTCTCCAATCCTGTCTAACTCCCTCTCTCTCCCTCTCTGCGTCCTCTGCGTCTCTGCGGTTAAATCCCCAGAAGAAGGAACCAAACGATGAAACTGACCTGGGATGACGCCGAGGATCTCGGCATTGAGCTGTATGAGAAGTTCCCCGATACGGACCCGCTGAAGGTGCGGTTCACGGACCTCCACAAGTGGGTCACCGAGCTCGAAGCGTTCGACGACGACCCGAAGAAGTCCAGCGAGGGGAAGCTGGAGGCAATCCAGATGGCGTGGCTCGAGGAGTCGAAGGGCGGCTAATCCGCACAGCGGGCAGGAACGGGCTCCCGCGGTCGCCAACGGATCGTGAAAGGAGCCCCGGATCCTGATGCGCTCGAGTCTTTACCTCCTCCTCTTCGGTTCGCTGGCCGGCCCCGCGCTGGCTGCCGGCGCGGCTTCTGCGCAGCGCGAGTCGGCGGTGCGTCGCCCCAACGTGGTTGTCATCCTCGCGGACGACCTGGGGTACGGCGACCTCTCCAGCTTCGGCGCGCGGGACATGGATACGCCGAACATCGACCGCCTGGTGGCCGATGGGATCCGGTTCGACCGGTTCTACGCGAACTCGCCGGTCTGCTCCCCCACCCGGGCCGCCCTGCTCTCCGGCCGCTATCCGGACCTGGTCGGTGTTCCCGGCGTGATCCGCACGCAGCCGGAGGACAACTGGGGCTACCTCTCGCCGCAGGCGACGCTGCTCCCGAAGGTGCTGCAGCGTGCCGGCTACCACACCGCGTTGGTGGGCAAGTGGCACCTGGGCCTCACGCCTCCGAACACGCCGAATGAGCGCGGATTCGACCACTTCCACGGCTTCCTGGGCGACATGATGGATGACTACCTCACCCATCGCCGCCACGGAAACAACTACATGCGGCTGAACCGCCGGGAGATCGATCCCCCCGGCCACGCCACGGATCTCTTCTCCGATTGGGCGGTCGACTACGTCCGCGAACGGGCCTCGCGGCGCGATCCGTTCTTCCTCTATCTCGCATACAACGCTCCGCACGTGCCGGTGCAGCCGCCGGCCAACTACCTGGAGCGCGCGAAGCGCCGGATCCCGGGCGACGACCGGCGCGCCCGCCTGGCCGCGCTGATCGAGCACATGGATACCGGCATCGGGCGGGTGGTGGCGGCGCTGAAGGAGACCGGCGCCTACGAGAACACCCTCATCGTGTTCACCAGTGACAACGGCGGACAGGTAAGCGCCGGGGCTTCGAACGGTCCGCTGCGCGGTGCGAAGGAAGACGTGTATGAGGGCGGCATCCGGGAGCCGATGTGCGCGGTCTGGCCCGGCCACGTCCGCGGCGGCAGCCGGAGCCAGCGCGTGGCCCTGACCATGGATCTCTTCCCCACCGTCTGCGAGGCGGCCGGCGTGAAGCCGCCGCAGTTGCTCGACGGGGTGTCGCTGCTCCCGGACCTCACCGACGCCACGCGCACTGATGACCGCACGCTCTACTGGGTGCGGCGCGAGGGCGGCGCGCGGTACCAGGGCAAGACGATCAACGCCGTGCGCCGCGGCGACTGGAAGCTGGTGCACAACAGCCCGTTCGAGCCGATGGCGCTCTTCAACCTCGGCACCGATCCGAAAGAGCAGACCGACGTGTCAGCCCAGAACCGCCAGGTGTTCAACGAGCTGAGCGCCGCCTTGCGGCTCCAGATCCAGCGTGCCGGCGCCGTGCCGTGGAGCCCGCCGCCGGTATCGGCCCGGTGATTAACGGATCGATAGGTCCTCTGGAAACTCGACCAGTTCATACAAGTCGGCCATCGGCAGGTCGCAGCCAATGCTCTCCAGGTGCACGCGTGCGTCCGGTCCGCTGAACTCCCGCAGCGTCCAGTCCCCGTCGCAACGGACGTAGCGTTCAACCCGATATCGATCCTGCGAGATGAGCACGTACTCTCGAAGAGACTCCAGCCGCCGGTAATGGGCAAACGTTTCCCCTCGGTCGTAAGCCTCGGTGGACGGTGACAACACTTCGATGATGACCACCGGGTTTAGCACCGTGTCGCGGCGGTTGTCCTCAAGCTGCAACTCCCCACAAACCACGAACGCGTCCGGGTAGGTATAGAGCCCAGTCGAACTCACCTTGAGACGGAGGTCGCTACCGAGGACGCGGCAGGGGCGCCCGCGGAGTGCGGAGCGAAGAACGTCGATAACGTTCAGCACAATCTGGACGTGCTGAACTGACGCGCCGGCCATGGCGAAGATCTCGCCGTTGACGTAATCGCTCTTCGTCTCGGCCGCTCGCTCCAATGCGAGGTACTCGTCGGGTGAGATCCATCGTCTCGCCGGAACGCTCATCGCTTGCTCTCCGTGTCACATGCGCCAGATGATTATAGCGCCGCAGTGCGGAGGCACAGGACCGATCTATGCTCAGACTCCAGACACCTCGCCTCGTTCTCAAGCCGCACCAGTTTGCGAACTGGATCAAGGTGCACCAATGGCAGAACGACCCGGAGCTGCTCTGGCAGAGCGCAGACGCCGTTTCGCCCCAGACGGAACAGGAGTCGCGTGACGCGGTCCAGCGCTGGATCACGTCCACGCGCCCCACGCTGCACCTGGCGGTCCACACCCTGGCGGATGATGAGCTGATCGGCTTTTGCCAGATCGCGCAGATCAGCCCGGTGCACCGGAACTGCCGGCTGGGCCTCGTGATCGGCGAGCGGGCCAACCAGCAGCGAGGTTATGGCTCCGAGGCGGTGGAGGCGATGCTGGACTACTGCTTTGGGGCGCTGCAGCTCCACCGGGTGGCCGCGGAGGCCTACTCGTTCAACACCCGAGTGATCCGGCTGTTGGAGCGGTGCGGGTTCACGCATGAGGGCACGCATCGCGAGGCGATCTTCCGGGAGGGGTTCGTGGACGAGCTGGCCTTCGGGATCCTGGCGGCGGAGTGGCGGGAGCTGCGCAGCCGGTGACCCCACCCCGGCCTTCGGCCACTCCGCCCCGAAGGCACCCGCCAACTTTGTTGGAGAGGGGCCGGAGGTATGGGGATGGCGATGCTCGGCACTCTTAGGCCCCTTGGCCTATCGGGCAAGCCATGCTGGACCTACATCTGCAGGCTTGAGGGGGCGGCGGGCCACCGGCGCATCGGAGCGTTGATCCGCGCCGATGTCCGGGCGGCCGCTGCGGGGCTGGCCGTCCAGGTCGTCGGGAACCGCGAACTTGAGAGGTTCGCCCGCACCCAGGGCGGGGCTCCCGGCGGACGGGCGCCAGAGGCCGTCCGCGGCTCGCTCCAGGTGGGGGTCGACGTGGCGGATGCCGGCGGGCAATTCTCCGGCTTTGCCGTCGCCGCGAGCGAAGGCGAGGTTTCCGAGCCAGGTGGCCGGGCCGGTGAAGAGCTGCTCTACGAGAGGGCCGCGGGACGCGAGGATCAGGTTGTTGGCGAAGAGACTCCCGGCCGGCGCGGTGTCTCGCAGCTTCCCGCGGTCCGCGCCGAGCACGATGGCGGGTCCGAGCGGATCGACGATCGTGTTGTGCGCCACCACGCAGTCAATGGTCGGTTCGTGGCCCGAAGGGACGAACTTCGACTGACCGGCGGGCAGCGCGATGCTGAACTGGCCGAGGCCCTCCAGATAGTTATTGATCGCGCGGTGGCCGGTGCCGTGCAGCCGGATGCCGGCGGTCCGCACTTTGACGCCGCCGAAGAAGAAGTTGCCCTCGATCAGCGACCGGTGCCCGTGGCGCATGGTCACCGCGCCGTCGCAGTCGCGGAAGGTGTTC
>JAJFMS010000627.1 GCA_020696885.1 Armatimonadota bacterium
CTACCGGCGCTGGTGGAGCTGGGGAAGGTGCTCCTCGTGGCTAATCGGGTGGAAGAGGCGTTCCAATTCCTTAGTATGGTAGCCGGCCGAGACCCCAAAAACGTGGAAGCCCGCCTGGCGCTCACGGTGCTCTACCGCTCGCAAGGCGCCTATGCCCGCGCCATGGCGAGTGCCCAGGAGGTGCTGGCACTCGAACCCAAGAATGGTCGCGCGCTGTACGAGCTGGGAACCGCTCAATCCTACGCACAGCAGTTCAGCGAAGCGGAGAGCACCTTCCGGAAGGCAGTGGAGCAGTCTCCGCGGGACCTGCCGGCGCTGGTGGGGTTGAGCCGGGTGCTGCGGGAGCTCGGCCGGTTGGACGAAGCGGAGGCGACAGCCCGGAAGGCGCTGGGCCTTGCGCCGGGAGATGAAAGCGCCATGGTGGGCCTGGCACACGTCCTCATGCGCAAGCAGGGAGCTCGCAACCGGGAGGAAGCGCTGGAACTGGTGCAGAAGGCCCGCCAGATCGATCCCCGGAGCGTGGAGCTGACGCTGATGGCCGCCGAGCTTCTAACTACAGCGGGGCGCTGGAAGGATGCGGTGCCGGAGCTGCTCGCGGTGATCCGCGTCAGCCCGGAGAATACCCGCGCCTACTACCTCCTTTCCCGCGCCTACCAGCGCCTCGGTCGGCCCGCCGACGCCGCGCGAGCCGAGGCCACCTTCCGGCGAAGGGAAGCGATCGATCGGACCATTCTCAATCTCAGGAACGAAGTGGCTTCCGATCCGGAGCGAGCCAGCCTTCGCTACCAGCTCGCCGAAGCGTACGTGACCGGCGGCCGGCTGGACCTCGCCGTGGGCTCTTATCGCAGCGGATTAGAGCGTGATCCACGGAACCGTAAAGCCCGCGAGCGGCTGGCCGAGCTGATGAAGCGGGCAGTACAACAGTGAGCCGGGGCCTCTGGTCGAACGTCGGCGGGGCGGCCGCTGCCACACTCCTGCTGGCCGGGTGCTGGGGGACGGGGCCCCGGGCCGGGGTCACGGCCCGGCCGGTCCCGCAGCCGAGCGTCACGTTCGTGGACGCGTCGGCCGCGGCCGGGATCGACTACGAGTTGGGGCATGGTGGGCGCACCCCGCTTAGCATCCTGGAGGTGGCGCCCGGCGGCTGCGCGTTTGCAGACCTCGACGGCGACGGCTGGCAGGACATCATTCTGGCCGGCCCGCCCCGCTGCGCGGCCTATCGGAATCTCGGGGACGGGCGGTTTGCGGACGTCTCCCGCGCCTGGAAGCTCGACCGCTACCGTGGGGACTGGATGGGCTGTACCATCGGTGACTACGACAACGACGGCGCGCCGGACTTGCTCCTCACCGGCTACCGCTGCGGCGCGCTGCTGCGCAATGAAGGAGCCCGCGGCTTCACTGACGTTACCCGGACGGCGGGGCTCAAGTTCGACCTCTGGACTACCAGCGCGGGGTTCGCGGATCTGGACGGGGATGGTTGGCTAGACCTCTACGTGGGGGCCTATGTGGCCTACCATCGGGGAGGGCGGGATCACTGCCGGCGAGGTCAACGGCTAACCGCCTGCGGACCGGAAGCCTACGAGCCGGAGCGCGGCTACCTGTACCGCAATCGCGGCGACGGACGCTTCGAAGATCGCACGGCCAGCTCCGGGCTGGCCTCCTGCGCGGGGAAAACCTGGGGGGTCGCCTTCGCGGACTACAACGACGACGGACGCACCGATCTGTATGTCGCCAACGACCAGATGCCCGGCAACCTGTACCGCAACCTCGGAGGATGGCGCTTTCGGGATGTAGGCGTGGCGTCCGGTACCGCCTACGACGCCAAAGGGCAGGTGCAGGGGGGAATGGGCGTCGATTGGGCCGACTTCAACGGCGACGGCCGCCTGGACCTGTTCGTGGCCACGTACGTCCGGCAGATCAAGGAGCTCTATAAGAACGAAGGCGGCGACCTGTTCCTACCGGTGGGCTCCGACGTCGGGCTGGCCCAACCGGCCCTGCCCTACGTCACCTTCGGCTGCGGCTTCTTCGACGCCAATAACGACGGCGTGCTGGACCTGCTGCTCACCAACGGGCACGTGCAGGACAACGCGGCGATCCTGGATGCTTCCCAGAGCTATCCCCAGCCCCTGCAATTCTTCCTCGGTCAGCCGGGGGGTCGATTCGCCGACGTCACCGCGACGGCGGGAGCTCCGTTCGCTACGCCCATGGTAGGGCGGGGCATGGCCTTCAGCGATTACGACCGGGACGGCGCGGTCGACGCGCTGGTAGTGGACCTGGAAGGACGAGCTCGACTACTCCGGAATCAAGCCGGTGACCAGCATGGCCATTGGCTGACCGTGCAGTTGGACGGTGGTCGCCGCAACTCGGAAGGTCTGGGCGCGCGCGTTACCGTGGAGTCGGGGGGACGGCCCCAGGTGCGCGAGGTCACCCGTACGCGCAGCGTGCTGTCCGCCAGCGACCCGCAGGCGCATTTCGGCCTCGGAGGCGCCCTCCAAGCCGATCGGATCCGGGTGCGTTGGCCGGCCAGCCACACTGAGGAATGGCTGGCCGTGAAGGGCGACCAATCCATCACGCTGCGGAAGGGCTCTGGACGCCGGATCCCATCATCCCCTCTAGCCAAATGACGCTTGCACGGTGAGTTGTCGTTTGGCTGTCTTTTTCTGGAGGACCTCTACAAACAAGAAGGAGAGGTTCCTAGAACCGTCGTATAATCCTTTAAGCCCCGGCAACTACGTGCCTTCATACGGCCGGGGTATTCCGCGTAAGGAAGGAGTCGAACTCATGGCCCGAACAAAAGGGCGCTGGAACCTGAAAGGGTTTACGCTCATCGAGCTGCTAGTAGTTATTGCGATTATCGCTATCCTGGCCGCCATCCTCTTCCCTGTCTTCGCCAAGGCCCGAGAGGCTGCCCGAAAGACGCAGTGCCTCAGCAACACCAAGCAGCTGGGCACCGCAATGGCGATGTACCGCACTGACTATGATAGCCAGTTCCCCATGGGCGGCTGGTACGCCACCCCTGCGGATCCCGGCAACGACTGGCAGAACTCCATCTTCCCGTACGTCAAGAACAAGCAGGCGTACTGGTGTCCGAGCTCGGAAGACATCCATTCCCTGACGGACGAGCGGCAGGACTGGAACCGCACCGCTACCGATTACATCTACAACAACCAGTTGGGGCCGAACCGCTCCGGGCTGAAGGAAGCGTCGGTCGTGGCGCCGGCTGACTGCGTGATGTTGATCGAAGGTCACTCGGACTGGGGCAACCAGTCTCCGTGCCAGCCGGGTTGGGCCAGCGCGCCGGTGAGCAACAACTACTGGTGCCGTGAGTACACCACGTTCGGTGGCAACTCCGGCCTCGTCACCGGCACCTGGGACGGCTCTAACCACGTGTGGGGTCTTTCCCGCCACGACCGCGGCGCTGTCACCGTCTTCGTGGACGGCCACTCCAAGTACATCACCGGTCTGGATGCCAACAACCCGAACGGTTCCGCCAACTCCCGCAGTGTGATGGAGAGCCGCCTGCCGTGGATGCGCAGCATGAAGCCGCAGCAGGCCACCGGTTACGGCACCAGCGATAGCTGGCACAACTAATCAACTGACGGAGCCGCCGCGCGGCTTCCGTTAGCTGAACATTACAGGAACCGGACGCGCCGATCGGCGCGTCCGGTTCCTGCTTTCTCTTGACGGATTCTATGACCGACCTGTTAGGGGAGACCGGCAGCAGCCCCCAGTCCGCAACTGGGCGCCGGCAGCGGCCGCGTCGTCTCACTCTCCTGCTGTTAACAGGCCTCGCTGCCATCGCCCTGGCGTATGGGTTCCGGGTGAGCCCCTGGGCGCGCGA